>NZ_ASSI01000184.1:0-2972 GCF_000466765.1 Burkholderia sp. AU4i
CGCGCCTCGAGCGCCTGCGCTTTTTCGCGCCGGCGCACGGCCGATGCGAGCCGCACGCCGCCGAGGCCGAGCACGATCAGCGCGACTCCGGCCACGGCCGACAGCACCCTGCCGGCGGCGGCGAGCGCGGGACCGCTGCCGGTGCCGATCGACCAGACGATCGTCAGCGCGCCGGTCAGCCAGTACACATGGCCGACCGCGCGCGCGACGGGCGCGGTGAGATCACCGTTGAACGCTGCATGAAACGCGAGCCACGCGAGCCCGAGCAACGCGATGCCGAACGCCTGGCCGAGCATCGCCGGCTGGACGTTCGCAAGCTGCAGCGCGTTGAAGAGCGACTGCCAGGGCGTCAGCACGAACAGCACGCCGAACGCCAGCAGCAGCACGGCATCGATGATCAGCACGGCTCGCAGCAGCGGTTTCATCGGCGATCAGTCCACGTGGTAGTTCGGCGCTTCCTTCGTGATCTGCACGTCGTGCACGTGCGACTCGCGCATGCCTGCCGCCGTGATCTGGACGAATTCAGCCTTGTCGTGCAGCTCGTCGATCGTGCGGCAGCCGCAGTAGCCCATGCTCGCGCGCACACCGCCGACCAGCTGGAACAGGATCGCGTTGACCGAACCCTTGTACGCGACACGGCCTTCGATGCCTTCCGGCACGAGCTTGTCGATGTTCGCCGAGTTGTCCTGGAAGTAGCGGTCCGCCGCGCCGTCCTTCATCGCACCGACCGAACCCATGCCGCGATACGACTTGTACTGGCGGCCCTGGTACAGGAACACGTCGCCCGGCGCCTCTTCGGTGCCCGCGAACATGCTGCCCATCATCACCGCGTTCGCGCCGGCTGCGAGGGCCTTCGACACGTCGCCCGAGAAGCGCACGCCGCCGTCGGCGATGCACGGCACGCCCGTGCCCTTCAGCGCTTCCGCGACGTTCGCGATCGCGCTGATCTGCGGCACGCCGACACCGGCGACGATCCGCGTCGTGCAGATCGAACCCGGGCCGATACCGACCTTGACTGCGTCCGCGCCGTATTCGACGAGCGCCTTCGCGGCGGCGGCCGTCGCGATGTTGCCGCCGATCACTTCGACGTGCGGGAAGTTCTGCTTGACCCAGCGAACGCGCTCGAGCACGCCCTTGCTGTGGCCGTGCGCGGTATCGACCACGATCACGTCGACGCCGGCCTGCACCAGCAGCTCGACGCGTTCTTCGTTGTCCGGGCCGACGCCGACCGCCGCGCCTGCGCGCAGCTTGCCGTGTTCGTCCTTGCACGCATCCGGGTGCTCGGTCTGCTTCGTGATGTCCTTGACGGTCATCAGGCCGCGCAGTTCGAACGCGTCGTTGACGACCAGCACGCGCTCGAGGCGGTGGCTGTGCATCAGCGCCTTCGCTTCGGCGAGCGGCGTGCCTTCCTTGACCGTGACGAGGCGCTCGCGCGGCGTCATGATCGACTTGATCGGCTCATCGAGGCGCGTTTCGAAACGCAGGTCGCGATTCGTGACGATGCCGACGAGCTGCGGGCCTTCGACGACCGGGAAGCCCGAGATGCCATGCTGGCGCGACAGCGCGATCACGTCGCGCACCTTCATTTGCGGCGGCACCGTGATCGGGTCGCGGACGACGCCCGATTCGAAACGCTTGACCTTCGCGACCTCGCGGGCCTGCTCGGCCGGCGTGAGGTTCTTGTGGACGATACCGACGCCACCCTGCTGGGCCATCGCGATCGCGAGGCGACCTTCGGTGACCGTGTCCATCGCGGCGGACACGAGCGGCATGTTCAGGGAGATGTTGCGGGTCAGCTTGGTCTTGAGGCTGGTGTCGCGCGGGAGAACGTCGGAGAAGGCGGGAACGAGGAGCACGTCATCGAAAGTGAGTGCTTTTTGGATCAGACGCATGGCAAATCCTATGGGCGCAAAAGCGAATTATACGCGAAGCGCCGTGAATTTTCACAACACGAACAACGGCTTAGCCGGTTTCGGCCGTTCGGGGGCCGAATCGTTCGGTTCGCCGTTCGGTTCGTTTTCGATCGCCTTTCGTTTCACCGCCGCATCGAGCCATTCGCGCAACGGGCGGCAACACGGCCCATCTGCCTGTTGCAAACGGGTCACGCGGCCGAAGCGGCCGCGGCGAAGCAAGGCACGGCAATGTGTCGAATCGGCCTGCCTGCCTTGAGTTATAGCAACCCGGCCGCGCGCGCGATCATCGCAATGCCGCCGCCGACGGCCACGCAACCGGCGATCCGCTCGACACGGCCGCCGGACGGCGCGAGACGCTCGGCGGCGATCGCGACCGTCACGGCAGCCATCACGCGCAGGTCCGTCATGCCGGCCGCCAGCGCGATCGCCATCAGGTTCCCGCAACAGGCGCCGCAGTGCATGGCGCCCCGCACGCCGTGCCACCATGCCGCACCGGCACCTGCCGACGACCGGTGTGCGTCGCCTGCCGCATGCCGGCAGCACGCCAGCCGCCGGGCCTTCCACGCGGAAAATTGCAGCATGCCCGCAAACGAAACGACCGCGCCGGCCGCAAACGGCAGTGCGCGCGCAAATGCCGGCAGCCGTGCGGCGGCGGCCGTCAGCGCGGCGCCAGCCGGAAACACGAGCGCCCCGAGCGCCATCCACACCGCGAAGTACCCGACGCCCGCCACGACGACGAGCCAGGCGGAACGCGCCGTCGCCATCGGGCCGATGCGCTGCCGGTATCGCCAGAGCATCGGCGCCAGCACCGGCAGCATCATCGTCACCGTCATCGCGCCCCACATTGCGGCGAACGCCGCGAATGCGCGCCCGGCGCTTCGGCCGCACGGCCGCAGCCATGCGGCCGAAGCCATCCAGCCGCCGGCCATCGGTTCGCTGCCCATCGCGGCCATCGACGCATGCTGCGCCACGGTCGCGAGCGCGGCAACGGCGAACACGGCCACGAGCGCCGCGCCGAACGCTCGCGGATCGGGGCCTGCGTCGCCGGCCGGCGGCCGC
>NZ_ASSI01000185.1:0-20058 GCF_000466765.1 Burkholderia sp. AU4i
GGGCTGGCCGACCGCATCGCGCGGCAGCCGCGCGAGCGTCACGTGCGGCCGGAACGGCCGCCGGTCGGCCGGCACGCCGAGTTCGCCCAGCAGCGCAACCAGCCCGGCATTCAACGCCAGGCAGGCAGGATCGGCCGCGAGCTCCGCGACGATCAGCCTCGCGCGCGGCAGGCTCGGCCACCACGCGATCCGCTCGACCGGCAGCAACGGCAGCGCATGGGCGGCCGCGAGCGCGGGCAGATGCGCGGCCAGCGCCTCGCATCGGTCCCGTTCGATCGCGCCGATGAACGCGAGCGTCATGTGCAGTTGCGCGGGCTGCGTGCGCCGCGCCCCGCGGGTGACCGGCAACGCGTGCAGCGCGTCGCGCGAAGCCGCATCGGGCATCAGCGCGACGAACGCACGGAGCCGGTCGCCGTTCATGACTCGCTCACCGCGCCACGTGGCGTGCGTGCCGTTTCAGCCGAAGCGGGACGCTGCGGCAGCGGGCCATGCTCGCCCCACACGTCGGCCGGCAGCACGCGCGCGAGCTCGGGGATCGTGTTGCGCGTGAACACCGGATCGGCGATACCCGCCGCGCGCTGGCGACGATAGTCGGCCCATGCGGCGTGCGCATGCTTGCCGAGCGCGAGGATCGCGATCAGGTTGATGATCGCCATCAATCCCATGCTCGTATCGGCCATCGCCCAGACGAGCGGCAGTTGCCCGACGCTGCCGAACATCACCATGCCGAGCACCGCGACACGGAACAGCGGCAGCACGCCGCGCCGCTTCGTGATGAATTCGACGTTGCCCTCCGCATACGCGTAGTTGCCGATCACCGACGAAAACGCGAGGAAGAAGATCGCGACCGCCATGTAGATGCCGCCCCAGTCGCCGACGTGGCTCGAGATTGCGCGCTGCGTGAGCGCCGCGCCTTCCATCCCCGTGCCGACTTCGTACTGGCCCGACAGCAGGATCACGAACGCGGTCGCGCTGCAGATCACGATCGTGTCGACGAACACGCCGAGCATCTGGATCAGCCCCTGCGTGACGGGGTGCCGCGTGCTCGCGGTCGCGGCCGCGTTCGGCGCGCTGCCCATCCCCGCTTCGTTCGAGAACAGCCCGCGCTTCACGCCGATCGCGATTGCCTGGCTGACCGCGTAGCCGGTCAGGCCGCCTGCCGCCTGCTCGAGGCCGAATGCGCTCCTCACGATCAGCGCGATCACGTCCGGCACGAGCGCGATGTGGGTCGCGACCGCATAGACCGCGAGCGCGAGATAGCCGATCGCCATCAGCGGCACGATCACCTGCGCGACCGTCGCGATGCGGCGGATGCCGCCGAAGATGATCGGTGCGGACAGCAGCACGAGGCCGAGGCCGACCGTCTCGCGGCTCCAGCCGAACGACGTATGGAAGGCGTCGGCGATCGCGTTCGCCTGCACCGCGTTGAACACGAAACCGAACGCGAGGATCAGCGACAGCGAGAACAGCACGCCGAAGCCGCGCGAGCGCAGGCCCGTCTGGATGTAGTACGCGGGGCCGCCGCGATAGCTGCCGTCCGGGTGCGACACCTTGAAGATCTGCGCGAGCGTCGCCTCGACGAACGCGGACGACATCCCGACCAGCGCCGTCATCCACATCCAGAAGATCGCGCCCGGCCCGCCGACCGTCAGCGCGACCGCGACGCCGGCGATGTTGCCGGTGCCGACGCGGCTCGCGAGCCCGGTCGCGAACGCCTGGAACGACGAGATGCTGCCCGGCTCGCCCTTGCTGCCGACCAGTTTCATGCTGAGGAACAGCGCCTTCAGCTGGATCATCCGAAACCGCAACGTGAACCACGCACCGGCGCCGAGCAGCAGCGCGATCAGCACGTAGTTCCACAACACGCCGTTGACGGCGTCGATCAGCCCATGCAGGAGTGCTTCCATCCGGTTTCCTTGTAAATAGGGTCAGTCATGAGCGTCGACCGCGAACGCGGCCCGAGGGGCGACATGATATGACAGTTTTCAAGGATTATTACAAAACGAAAGGATTTGGGATGACGAGAAATCGCGCCAGGATGTCATCAGGTTAGACGACGCTTCGCGAAAATGAGGCGTGACGGCACGGCAAGGCAGCCCGATCGGACGGCGCCGTCTCGCACGTGAAACCGGGGCGCCCCGGCTGGCGCCAGCCATAAAAAAACCGGGCGCCCTTTCGGACGCCCGGCTTCCGTCGAATCCGCTCGCGATATTCAGCTTATCGCGGCAGGTTCGAATGCCCCATCAGGTACGCATCGACCGAGCGCGCGCACTGGCGGCCTTCGCGGATCGCCCACACCACGAGCGACTGGCCGCGACGCATGTCGCCTGCGGCGAACACCTTGTCGACCGATGTGTAGTACGAGCGATCGCCTTCGGTCGCCGCCCGTGCGTTGCCGCGCGCGTCCTTCGCGACGCCGAACGCTTCGAGCACCGGCGCCGCCGGCTGCGTGAAGCCCATCGCGAGCAGCACGAGATCGGCCTTCAGTTCGAACTCGGAGCCCGGCACTTCCTGCATCTTGCCGTCCTTCCACTCGACGCGCGCAGCGATCAGCTTCTCGACCTTGCCGTTCTTGCCTTCGAGACGCTTCGTCGCGACCGCCCAGTCGCGCTCGCAGCCTTCCTCGTGCGACGACGACGTGCGCAGCTTGATCGGCCAGTACGGCCACACGAGCGGCTTGTTCTCCTCTTCCGGCGGCTGCGGCAGCAGCTCGAACTGCGTGACCTGCTTCGCGCCGTGACGGTTCGACGTGCCGACGCAGTCCGAACCCGTATCGCCGCCGCCGATCACGATCACGTGCTTGCCCTTCGCGAGCAGCTGGTCGGCGAGCTTGTCGCCCGCGTTCACGCGGTTCTGCTGCGGCAGGAAGTCCATCGCGTAATGCACGCCGGCGAGCTCGCGGCCCGGCACCGGCAGGTCACGCGGCGTTTCCGAACCGCCCGCGATCACGACCGCGTCGAATTCTTCCTTCAGCGTGTCCGGAGAAATGGTTTCCTTCGCGAGACTGCCGATCGACTCGGGCAGCGGATCCTTGCCGATGAACACGCTGGTGCGGAACGTCACACCTTCCGCTTCCATCTGGCGCATGCGGCGGTCGATCAGCCACTTCTCGAGCTTGAAGTCGGGAATCCCGTAACGCAGCAGGCCGCCGACACGGTCGTTCTTCTCGAACACCGTCACGTCGTGGCCCGCGCGCGCGAGCTGCTGCGCGGCGGCGAGGCCCGCGGGGCCCGAACCGACGACCGCAACCTTCTTGCCCGTCTTGTGCTCGGCCGGCAGCGGCTTCACCCAGCCTTCCGCCCAGGCCTTGTCGATGATCGCGTGCTCGATCGACTTGATGCCGACCGGGTCGTTGTTGATCCCGAGCGTGCACGCCGCCTCGCACGGCGCCGGGCAGATGCGGCCCGTGAACTCCGGGAAGTTGTTGGTCGAGTGCAGGACTTCGATCGCCTGCTGCCAGTCCTGGCGGTAAACGAGATCGTTGAAATCCGGAATGATGTTGTTGACCGGGCAGCCGTTGTTGCAGAACGGGATGCCGCAATCCATGCAGCGCGCGCCCTGGACCTTCGCGTCCGCGTCGGTCAGTGCCGCGACGAATTCCTTGTAGTGCTTCACGCGCGTGAGCGGTGCTTCGTACGCCTCGTGGCGGCGTTCGAACTCCAGAAAACCGGTTGCCTTGCCCATAAGGTGCTCTTCTGTTCGGTGTATCGGGTGGGGGAGCCGCGCGCGGCCGTCAGGCGCGCGCGGCATTCGCTATGTCGTTCGTCGCTCAGGCGGCCAGTTCTTCCTTCGCCGCCTTCTTCGCACCGATCTCGCCCAGCGCGCGCTTGTATTCGTGCGGGAACACCTTCACGAACTGGCGGCGCGCCGCGTCCCAGTTTTCCAGCAGCGACTTCGCGCGCGGCGAACCCGTGAACTGGAAATGACGCTCGACGAGCCCCTTGAGCAGCGCTTCGTCCGTCGTGCCTGCGTGCCAGAGTGCGCGGTCGACCGTGCGCTCCTGCTCGGCCTGCTGCAGCACCGGCTCGAGCGCGACCATCGACTTGTTGCACTTCGCCGCGAACGTGCCTTCCGGATCGTAGATGTACGCGAGACCGCCCGACATGCCGGCCGCGAAGTTGCGCCCGGTCTCGCCGAGCACGACGACCGTACCGCCCGTCATGTATTCGCAGCCATGGTCGCCCGTGCCTTCGACGACCGCCGTCGCGCCCGAGTTGCGCACGCAGAAGCGCTCGCCCGCGACGCCGCGGAAGAAGGCTTCGCCTTCGATCGCGCCGTACATCACCGTGTTGCCGCAGATGATGTTTTCCTCGGACTTGCCGCGGAAGTCGTTGGTCGGACGGATGATGATCCGGCCGCCCGACAGGCCCTTGCCGACGTAGTCGTTGCCGTCGCCGACGAGGTCGAGGGTCACGCCCTTCGCGAGGAACGCGCCGAAGCTCTGGCCGGCCGTGCCCTTCAGCTGGATATGCACCGCGTCGTCGGCCAGGCCTTCGTGGCCGTGCTTCTTCGCGATCACGCCCGACAGCATCGCGCCGACCGTGCGGTTCACGTTGCGCACCGGCTGGATGAACGACACGTGCTCGCCGTTCTCGATCGCCGCCTTCGCCTTCTCGATCAGCACGTGGTCGAGTGCGCGCTCGAGGCCGTGATCCTGCACGTCGACGTGACGCGGCGCGACGTCCTCGCACTCTTCCGGCTGGTAGAACACGCGCGAGAAGTCGAGGCCCTTCGCCTTCCAGTGCTCGATGCCCTTGCGGGTGTCGAGCAGGTCGGCGCGGCCGATCAGGTCGTCGAACTTCGCGACGCCGAGCTGCGCCATGATCTCGCGCACTTCCTCGGCGACGAAGAAGAAGTAGTTCACGACGTGCTCGGGCTGGCCCTTGAACTTCGCACGCAGCACCGGATCCTGCGTCGCGACGCCGACCGGGCACGTGTTCAGGTGGCACTTGCGCATCATGATGCAGCCTTCGACGACGAGCGGTGCCGTCGCGAAGCCGAATTCGTCCGCACCGAGCAGCGCGCCGATCACGACGTCGCGGCCCGTCTTCATCTGGCCGTCGGCCTGCACGCGGATTCGGCCGCGCAGGCGGTTCAGCACCAGCGTCTGCTGCGTTTCGGCGAGGCCGAGTTCCCACGGCGTGCCCGCGTGCTTGACCGACGACAGCGGCGACGCACCCGTGCCGCCGTCATGGCCGGCGATCACGACGTGATCGGCCTTCGCCTTCGCGACACCGGCCGCGACCGTGCCCACGCCCACTTCCGACACGAGCTTCACCGAGATGCTCGAGCTCGGGTTCACGTTCTTCAGGTCGTGGATCAGCTGCGCCAGATCCTCGATCGAGTAGATGTCGTGGTGCGGCGGCGGCGAGATCAGGCCGACACCCGGCACCGAGTAACGCAGCTTGCCGATGTACTCGGACACCTTGTGGCCCGGCAGCTGGCCGCCTTCGCCCGGCTTCGCGCCCTGCGCCATCTTGATCTGGATCTGGTCGGCCGATGCCAGGTACTCGGCGGTGACGCCGAAGCGGCCCGACGCGACCTGCTTGATCTTCGAGCGCAGCGAATCGCCGTCCTTCAGCGGAATGTCGCTGACGATCTCGTCGCCGATCACCGACTTCAGCGTCTCGCCCGACTTGATCGGAATGCCGCGCAGCTCGTTGCGGTAACGCTTCTCGTCCTCGCCGCCCTCGCCGGTGTTCGACTTGCCGCCGATCCGGTTCATCGCGATCGCGAGCGTCGCGTGCGCTTCGGTGCTGATCGAACCGAGCGACATCGCGCCCGTCGCAAAGCGCTTGACGATGTCCTTCGCCGGCTCGACGTCGTCGATCGGGATCGCCTTGGTCGGCTCGACCTTGAACTCGAACAGGCCGCGGAACGTCATGTGACGCTTGGTCTGGTCGTTGATCAGGTGCGCGTATTCCTTGTACGTCTGGTACGAGTTGCTGCGCGTCGCGTGCTGGAGCTTCGCGATCGAATCCGGCGTCCACATGTGGTCTTCGCCGCGCACGCGGTACGCATACTCGCCGCCCGCGTCGAGCATGTCGCGCAGGACCGGGTTGTCGCCGAATGCGTCGCGGTGCAGGCGAATCGCTTCTTCCGCGACTTCGAACAGGCCGATGCCGCCGACCTTCGACGCGGTGCCCTTGAAGTACTTCTCGACGAGGTCGCTCGACAGGCCGAGCGCTTCGAAGATCTGCGCGCCCGTGTACGACATGTACG
The DNA here is from genome assembly GCF_000466765.1 of Burkholderia sp. AU4i. Taxonomy (NCBI): domain Bacteria; kingdom Pseudomonadati; phylum Pseudomonadota; class Betaproteobacteria; order Burkholderiales; family Burkholderiaceae; genus Burkholderia; species Burkholderia sp. AU4i. The sequence goes on from NZ_ASSI01000185.1 coordinate 6,223, forward strand.
TCGAGATGCCCATCTTCGACATCACCTTCTGCAGGCCCTTGCCGACCGCCTTCGTGAAGTTGTAGACGGCCTTCTCCGGCGACAGGTCGCCCGGCAGGCCTTCGGCCATCTTCGCGAGCGTTTCCATCGCGAGGTACGGGTGCACGGCTTCCGCGCCGTAGCCCGCGAGCAGCGCGAAGTGGTGCGTCTCACGTGCGGAGCCCGTCTCGACGACGAGGCCCGTGCTCGTGCGCAGCCCTTGCTGGACGAGGTGCGTGTGGATCGCCGACGTGGCGAGCAGCGCCGGGATCGCGACATGCTCGGCGTCCGTCTTGCGATCGGACACGATCAGCATGTTGTAGCCCGACTTCACCGCGTCGACGGCTTCCGCGCACAGCGACGCGAGACGCGCCTCGATGCCTTCCTTGCCCCAGGCGACCGGATAGCAGATGTTCAGCTCGTATGCGCTGAACTTGCCGCCCGTGTACTGGTCGATTGCGCGGATCTTCGCGATGTCCTTGAAGTCGAGCACCGGCTGCGACACTTCGAGACGCATCGGCGGGTTGATGTTGTTCGTGTCGAGCAGGTTCGGCTTCGGGCCGATGAACGACACGAGCGACATGACCATGTTCTCGCGGATCGGGTCGATCGGCGGGTTCGTGACCTGCGCGAACAGCTGCTTGAAGTAGTGATAGAGCGTCTTGTTCTTGTTCGACATCACCGCGAGCGGCGAGTCGTTGCCCATCGAACCGACGGCCTCTTCGCCCTGCTGCGCCATCGGCGCCATCAGGAACTTCAGGTCTTCCTGCGTATAGCCGAACGCCTGCTGGCGGTCGAGCAGCGCGGCGCCCTGCGTACGGCCGGCCGCGACTTCCTCGGCCTTCGGCTCGATCTCGTCGAGCTTGATGCGCACCGCGTCGATCCAGCTCTTGTACGGCTTCGCGTTCGCGAGGTTGTCCTTCAACTCCTTGTCGTCGATGATGCGGCCGTGTTCCATGTCGATCAGGAACATCTTGCCCGGCTGCAGGCGCCACTTCTTGACGATCTTCGATTCGGGGATCGGCAGCGTGCCGGCTTCCGACGCCATGATGACGAGGTCGTCGTCGGTCACGATGTAGCGCGCCGGGCGCAGGCCGTTACGGTCGAGCGTCGCGCCGATCTGGCGGCCGTCGGTGAACGCGATCGCGGCCGGGCCGTCCCACGGCTCCATCATCGCGGCGTGGTATTCGTAGAACGCGCGGCGGTTCTCGTCCATCAGCGTGTGTTGTTCCCACGCTTCCGGGATCATCATCATCACCGCGTGCACGAGCGGGTAGCCGGCCATCACCAGCAGTTCGAGACAGTTGTCGAACGACGCCGTATCGGACTGGCCCGGGTAGATCAGCGGCCACAGCTTCGGCAGATCGTCGGCGAGCACGTGCGATGCGATCGCGCCGGTACGCGCGTTCAGCCAGTTCACGTTGCCCTTCACGGTGTTGATCTCGCCGTTGTGCGCGATCATCCGGTACGGGTGAGCCAGTTCCCATGCCGGGAACGTGTTGGTCGAGAAGCGCTGGTGCACGAGCGCGAGCGCCGACACGACGCGCGTGTCCTGCAGGTCGCGGTAGTACACGCCGACCTGACCCGCGAGCAGCAGCCCCTTGTAGACGATCGTGCGCGCCGACATCGACGGCACGAAGTATTCCTTGCCGTGCTTGAGCTTCAGCGCCTGGATGCGGTGGCTCGCCGTCTTGCGGATCACGTACAGCTTCCGCTCGAGCGCATCCGTCACCATGATGTCCTTGCCGCGGCCGATGAAGATCTGGCGGATCAGCGGCTCGCTCGCCTTCACGGTCGGCGAAATCGGCATCGCATGGTCGACCGGCACGTCGCGCCAGCCGAGCACGACCTGGCCTTCGGCCTTCACCGTGCGCTCCAGCTCCTGCTCGCACGCGAGACGCGATGCGTTTTCCTTCGGCAGGAAGATCATGCCGACCCCATATTCGCCGGCCGGCGGCAGGTTCACGCCCTGCTTCGCCATTTCCTCGCGATAGAACGCGTCCGGAATCTGGATCAGGATGCCCGCGCCGTCGCCCATCAGCGGATCGGCACCGACCGCGCCACGGTGATCGAGGTTCTCGAGGATCTTCAGACCCTGCTGAATGATCTCGTGGCTCTTCTTGCCCTTGATGTGAGCGACGAAGCCGACGCCGCAGGCGTCGTGTTCGTTTTGCGGGTCATACAGACCTTGTGCGGCGGGCACCGCGGCGAGCGGCTGCTGGTGGTCGTTCATGGGGACACCGTCGTAAAGGGGGCCTGGAGGCCGTTGAACCATTTTCTTGTTGCCGTCGATCCCGCTCCCGACGGGAGACGGCGCGGCCGACAGTGGGTGGGCATGCTTCGCCCGGGCCACCGGAATTCGGAATATACGCGACGAATCAAGGGAATAGCAACAAAAACCGCTTGATAGAACCCCAATTAAACGGATGCTTCGATCTGGTGCCATTTTATTGGGGCCGTATCGTTTTGGTGCAAAAAGAAGCGGCGCCCGCAGCGCCGCTTCTGGCCCGCCTTTCCCGCGTTACTGCTGGATCGGCGGCGTGTTCTCGCGCACCTTTCTGGGGCGTCCGCGCGGCAGCGGCGATACGCGGCGGTTTGCCGTGCGCGCCGCCCACTCGCGATAGTTTTCGCCGCCGAGCACCCAGCCTTTCAGCGTCGCCTGCTGCAACTGGTCGGCCTGCCGCTCGTCGAGCGGCTGCTCGCACAGCTCCTTGTACGCGCGCTGGCGGTCGAACGGCGTATTGCCGAGCGCCCAGTAGAGCGGATGGTCGGTGATCAGGCTGTCGACGGTGAGCCCGACGTGATGCCGGTAGCTCGACCAGCGATAGGCCTCCGGCGTCGCGACCAGCTGCGCGCGCACCGGGCTCATCTCGACGACGCGGCTCGCGAGCAGGAAATAGCGCTCGCCTTCGATCACGGTCGCGCGATAGCGGCCTTCCCACAGGGTGCCGCGCCGCGAATAGCGCCGGTTGAAATGCGCGACGTAGCGGCGGCCGACAGCCTGCATCGCTTTCGGCAGGCTCGCCTCGTCGCTCGGCGTGACGAGCAGTTGCACCTGGCGCGGCAGCAGCACGTAGGCGTGCACCGATAGGTGATGATCGCGCGCGGCGGCCTTCAGGCAATCGATGAAGAGTTCGTAGTCCTGGTCGTCGACGAACGCGGGTTGCTGATCCAGGCCGCGCAGTATCACGTGCTGCGGCTGGTCGGGAACGTAGAGTCGTGCTAACCGTGCCATGCTGAATGTCCGTTTGAACGCGTTAGGAAATACCCGAGGGTCCGGAAGTGCGCACTTGCACAGAATGCCCGTCCTGTCGGTGCGCGGATGCGTACGGTCGTACTAATCCTAGGGTGAAAACTCTAACTTACGAGCTTGTTTGGTTTTAAACGCAGTCGTCATAATGAGCACGCCTTAGATCGGAGGAGACACAATGAAACGAAAACTGGCCATTACGGGGGCTGCAGCGCTCGCATTTACGTTTGCGGGCGGTACGGCACATGCACAATCCGCAGGTGATTTCTACGTCAGCACCGGCTGGCTGCACCTTGCGCCGCAGGACAGCAGCGACCCGCTGTTCCTGTACGGCGTAGGCGGCACGCCGATCAACCAGTCGGTTCCCAACACCGGCGCCGGCATCAGCGACGCCGACACGCTCGCACTGGCAACCGGTTACTTCGTGACCGACCACATCGCTACCGAGTTCATCGCCGGCATCCCGCCGAAGTTCGACATCACCGGCAAGGGCCAGTTCTCGCGTTTCGGTACGCTCGGCCGTGCGTACCAGTGGAGCCCCGCGCTCCTCCTGAAGTACTACTTCAACGACGCCAACGCGAAGTTCCGTCCGTATGTCGGCATCGGCGCTTCGTATATCTGGTTCACCGGCGCAAAGATCACGAACAGCGCGTTCGAGAACGGCGTGCTCGGCGGCCCGACCAGCGCGCAGACCAGCAACCAGTGGGCACCCGTCTTCAACGCCGGCTTCACGTACAACTTCACGAAACACTGGTTCGCCGGCTTCTCGATGTCGTACATCCCGGTGAGCGTGACCGCGACCTTCACGACGGCCAAGCGGACCCAGGTCGGCACGCTGACCGAAACGTCGAAGGCTCACATCTCGCTGAACCCGATCGTCACGTACCTGAACGTCGGCTACCGCTTCTAAGCGTAGTCGAATATTTGGGGAATGGTTAATCCTGCTGCAATTTGTAGCGGATTTTTCCTGACGTAACGTCTCCACGATGTAAAACGCCCCGGCGGAAATCCCGCCGGGGCGTCGTTTTTTTGTCTCAGGGTCTTCCCGTATGCGCCATCGCGCGGCGCATTCCGCTACGCGATGTCGTCCAGCGCGTCGGGGGCAATCAGGTCGATCCGGTCCGTGCAGACCGCGTCGACACCCCAGCGCGCAAGTTCGCGAGCGCGTTCGAGGTCGTTCACCGTGTAAACCAGGATGCGCAGGCCGGCCGCCTTGATCGCGCGCACGAGCGGTTCGTCCAGCTGTTTGTGGTCTGCATGCAACGAAACGCAGCCGAGCGCGCCGACAACCTGCGCATGCCAGTCGTCCGGCACGGCCTCGTAAAGCATCCCGCGCGGCAGCGCCGGCGCCGTCGCGCGCGCCTGTTGCAATGCATCGAACGAGAATGACGACAAGAGCGGCGCCACCGCGGCATCGCGCCAGTATGCGGCCGCGTCGGCCGCCACGCGCTGCCCGGTCTCGCGCTCGCGCCCCGGGCACGGCTTGATCTCGACGTTGGCGGCCAGCCCGTGCGCGATGCAGCGCGCCGCCGCCGCCTCGAGCGTCGGCATCCGCTCGCCCGCGAAGCGCGCGTCGCGCCACGCGCCCGCATCGAGCGCGGCCAGCGCCTCATATCGCATGCCCGCCGCCGGCCCGTGACCGTTCGACGTCCGGTCGACCGTGTCGTCGTGCAGCAGGAACGTCACGTCGTCGGCCGACAGCTTCGCGTCGAATTCGACCATCCGGTGGCCACGGCGCGCGCCCTCGTCGAGCGCGGCGAGCGTGTTCTCCGGCGCAAGCGTGCCGCCGCCGCGATGGGCGACGACGCGCGGATAGGGCCAGTCGGTACGGGTTGTCATCGTCGGTCTCCCGGCAGGTGCAGCAGGTTCAGCCGGCACGCTTGCCGGTCTCCGGATCGAAGAAATGCAGCCGGTGCGCGGGCAGTGCGGCGGCCAGCGCCGTGCCGCGCGCGGGGCGGTCCGCGTGCGGTAGGCGCACCGCGACGTCATGGTTGCCCCAGCGGCCGTGCGCGAGGTTGTCCGCGCCGAGCAGCTCGCACGAGTCGACCGGCAACGTCGCCTGCGCGACGCCCGGCTGCGGGGTCATGTGCTCCGGACGCACGCCGAGCACCCAGTCGCGCCCGGTGGCGATCTCCGCGCCGATGCCGGGCGAACCGGCGACCGGCAGCGCGGGGCCGCCGCCCGCGACCGTAAACGTCGCGCCGTCGTCCGAAAGCCGGCCGTGCATCAGGTTCATCGCGGGCGAGCCGATGAAGCCCGCGACGAACACCGTTGCCGGCTTCTCGTACACGTCGACCGGCGCGCCGATCTGCTCCGCGTAGCCGCGGTTCATCACGATCACGCGCTGCGCGAGCGTCATTGCCTCGATCTGGTCGTGCGTCACGTAGACGCTCGTCGTCGCGAGCCGCGCATGCAGCCGCTGGATCTCGAGCCGCATCTGCACGCGCAATTTCGCGTCGAGGTTCGACAACGGCTCGTCGAACAGGAACACCGACGGCTCGCGCACGATCGCGCGCCCCATCGCAACGCGCTGCCGCTGGCCGCCCGACAGCTCGCGCGGGCGCCGCGCGAGCAGCGGCTCGAGTTCGAGGATCTTCGCGGCCGCTGCCACCCGCGAGTCGATCGTCGCGCGCTCGATCCCGCGGATCTTCAGCCCGTAGCCCATGTTCTGCGCGACCGTCATGTGCGGATACAGCGCATAGTTCTGGAATACCATCGCGATGTCGCGATCCTTCGGCTCGAGCGTGTTGACGACGCGCTCGCCGATCGCGATCTCGCCGTCCGTCACCGTCTCGAGCCCCGCGATCATCCGCAGCAACGTCGACTTGCCGCAGCCCGACGGGCCGACCAGCACGATGAATTCGCCGTCGGCGATCTCCACGTCGATGCCATGCAGCACGTGCTGCTTGCCGTCGTAGGATTTCCTGACGCCCTTCAAGCTCAGCGCAGCCATACCTGGTCCTTCTCCCGGTTACGTCCGTGGTTCATTTCTCGGAATCGACGAGGCCGCGCACGAACCAGCGCTGCATCGCCAGCACGACGACGAGCGGCGGAATCATCGCCAGCAGCGTCGCCGCCATCACGTATTGCCATTCGGTCGCGGCGTCGCCGCTCGCGATCATCATCTTGATGCCCACCACCGCCGTCGACAGCGATGCCTCCGTCGTGATCAGGATCGGCCACAGGTACTGGCTCCAGCCGTAGATGAACGTGATCACGAACAGCGCCGCGATGCTCGTCTTCGACAGCGGCAGCACGACGTCCCAGAAGAAGCGCATCGGCCCCGCGCCGTCGATGCGCGCGGCGTCCATCAGTTCGTCGGGCAGCGTCATGAAGAACTGCCGGAACAGGAACGTCGCAGTGGCCGATGCGATCAGCGGCAGCGTCAGCCCGGCGTAGGTGTTCGTCAGGTGCAGCGTCGACACGACCTGCACGGTCGGGAAGATCCGCACTTCCACCGGCAGCATCAGCGTGACGAAGATCAGCCAGAACGCCGTGTTGCGGAACGGGAAGCGGAAATAGACGATCGCGTATGCGGACAGGATCGACACCGCGATCTTGCCGACCGAGATGCCGAGCGCCATCGCGAAGCTGTTGACGAGCAGGCGGCCGAACGGCGCCGTCGCGGCACCGCTGCCGTGGCCCCAGATATACGCGATGTTCTCGAACAGGTGCGTGCTCGGCACGAGCGACAGCGGCACCGTGAGCACTTCCTGCGCGCTCATCGTCGCCGCACAGAACGCGACGTAGACGGGGAACACGATCAGCACGACGCCCGCGATCAGCACCGCGTGGCAGAACAGGTCGAAACCCTTGCGATTTTCGATCATGCGTATTGCACCCTGCGTTCGACGAAACGGAACTGGATCACCGTGAGCCCGACGACGATGATCATCAGCACGACCGACTGCGCGCCGGAGCTGCCGATGTCGAGCCCCTGGAAGCCTTCCGCGTAGATCTTGTAGATCAGCGTCTTCGTGCTCTGCGCGGGGCCGCCGCCGGTGGCCGCGTCGATCACCGGGAACGTGTCGAAGAACGAATAGACGAGGTTGACGACCAGCAGGAAGAAACTGGTGGGCGACAGCAGCGGCAGCACGAGGTTAAAGAAACGTCGCACCGGCCCCGCGCCGTCGATCGCCGCCGCCTCGATCAGCGAACGCGGGATCGCCTGCAGGCCCGCGTAGAAGAACAGGAAGTTGTAGCTCACCTGCTTCCATACCGACGCGAGCACGACGAGGAACATCGCCTGCCCGCCGTTCAGCGCGTGATTCCACACGATGCCGCCCTTCGCGAGCGCATAGGTGATCAGGCCGATGCTCGGATTGAACAGGAACGCCCACAGCACGGCGGCGATCGTCGGCGCGACCGCGTATGGCCAGATCAACAGCGTGCGATATGTGCGCGCGCCACGGGTCACGCGGTCGGCGCACGCGGCGAGCAGCAGCGACACGACGAGCCCGCTCACCGTGACGAGCGTGCTGAACACGAGCGTCGTGCGGAACGAATCGAGATACAGCGGATCGGCGAACAGGTGCGTGAAATTCGCGAAGCCGACGAATTCACTCGACGTGCCGAACGCGTCCTGCATCTGCGTCGACTGCCATAGCGCGACGCCGGCCGGCCACAGGAAGAACACGGCGGTGATCGCGAGTTGCGGCGCGATCAGCAGATACGGCAGCACGCTCGTGCCGAAACGGGAACGGGATTGCATCGCGGATATCCGGTCAGGCGAAACGGAAAGGAAACCGCGCCGCCGGCCGGCCCGCGCGCTTGCGCGGCGCGGCCGGCGGCACGAACGCGATGCGCGCTCAGCTGCCCGACTTCTCGAAGCGGCGCAGCAGCTCGTTGCCGCGCGAGGCCGCCGAATCGAGTGCGTCCTTCGGCGATTTCTTCTGCGCCCAGACCTGTTCGAACTCCTCGTCGACGACCGTGCGGATCTGCGGCATGTTGCCCAGGCGCAGCCCCTTCGTGTACGGCAGCGGCGGCTTGTTCAGCATCTGCTTGATCGCGGTTTCGGCGCTCGGGTTCTTCGCGTAGAAGCCCTGTTCGCGCGTCAGGTCGTATGCCGCCTTGGTGACCGGCAGGTAACCCGTGTCCTGGTGCCACTTCGCGGCGACGGCCGGCGATGCGAGAAACGCGAGGAATTTCGCGACGCCCTTGTAGGTCGCCGGATCCTTGCCCGCCAGCACCCACAGGCTCGCGCCGCCGATGATCGCGTTCTGCGGCGCGCCCTTCACGTTCGCGTCGTACGGCATCATGCCCGTGCCGAAGCTGAACTTCGCGAACTTCTCCAGGTTCGCGAGCGCGCCCGACGAGGTCGTCATGATCCCGCAGTCGCCGCTGTAGAACTTCGCCGATGCTTCGTCCTTGCGGCCCGCGTACGTGAACGTGCCGTCCTTCGCCATCTGCTGCAGGAACGACACGTGCGCGACCTGCTGCGGCTTGTTGAATTCGAGCACGGCGTCCGTACCGTCGAAACCGTTGTTGCGGCTCGCGAACGGCAGCGCATGCCACGCGCTGTAGTTTTCGAGCTGGATCCAGCCCTGCCAGCCGGTCGTGAAGCCGCACGCCATCCCCGACTTGCGCAGTTTCTCGGCATCGTCCTTCACGTCGGCCCACGTCTTCGGCGGCTGGTTCGGATCGAGCCCGGCCTTCTTGAACGCGTCCTTGTTGTAGTACAGCACCGGCGTCGAGCTGTTGAACGGCATCGACACGAGATGGCCCGTCTTCGCGTCGCTGTAGTAGCTCGCGATGGTCGGCACGAACGCCTTTTCGTCGAGCGGCACGCCGGCCTGCCTGAACACGTCGTAGACGGGGACGACGGCCTTCTTCGCCTGCATCATCGTGGCCGTGCCGACTTCATAGACCTGGAGGATCGCCGGCGCATTGCCGCTGCGGTAGGCCGCGATGCCGGCCGCGAGCGCCTGGTCGTAGGTGCCCTTGAAGACCGGCACGATCTTGTAGTCGCTCTGCGACGCGTTGAACTGGTCGGCGATCGCGTTGACCCGCTCGCCGAGCGCGGCCTCCATCGCATGCCAGAACTGGATTTCCGTCGCGGCGAGCGCCACGTGCTGCACCCCGAACATCAGCGCGCCGCCGAGCGCGATCGAACGAACCAGTGTCCCCGCAGGCTTCTTCTTCATCGACCTCTCTCCTATGAAAACGTTACCAACAGCGTGTGCAACATTCCCATCGCCATTGAACCGGCGAAGTCTAGTGATCGTTTGTGACAGTCAGTTGTCGTTGATGACGAACAGGCGCTGATACTCCTTCAGCGCGAAGCGGTCGGTCATGCCGGCGATGTAGTGCGCGACGAGGCGCGGCTGCTGCGCGGCGTCGTCGGACTGGTACGGCGGCGGCAGCAGCCGCGGATCGTCGATGAACGCATCGAACAGCCCGGTGACGACGCGCTGCGCCTTGCTCGCCATGCGCATCACCTTGTAGTGGCGATAGAGGTTCTTGAAGAGGAAACGCTTGAGGGCGGCCGCCTGGGCGGCAACGGATTCGCTGTGCGACACGAGCGGCGGCGCCGCGCGCACGTCGTCGAGCGACGCCGGCGCGACGCGCGCGAGATTGCGCGTCGTTTCGTCGATCAGGTCGACGATCAGCGTGTTGATGATGCGGCGCACCGTCTCGTGCACGAGACGGCGGCCTTCGAGGTGCGGGAACTCGGCGAGCGCCGCCTCGTAGTGGCGCTGCCACAGCTCGACTTCCGCGAGCTGCTCGATCGTGATCAGGCCGGAACGCAGGCCGTCGTCGACGTCGTGGTTGTTGTACGCGATCTCGTCCGCGATGTTGGCAAGCTGCGCTTCGAGCGACGGCTGGCGGCCCTGCAGGAAGCGCTCGCCGAGCGCGCCGAGCTTGCGCGCATTCTCGCGCGAGCAGTGCTTCAGAATGCCTTCGCGTGTCTCGAAGCACAGGTTCAGCCCGTTGAACGCGCCGTAGTGCTCCTCGAGCTCGTCGACGACCGCCAGGCTCTGCAGGTTGTGCTCGAAGCCGCCATGCTCGCGCATGCAGGCGTTCAGCGCGTCCTGCCCGGCATGGCCGAACGGCGTATGGCCGAGATCGTGCGCGAGCGAGATCGCCTCGACGAGATCCTCGTTCAGGCGCAGGTTGCGCGCGACCGAGCGGGCGATCTGCGCGACCTCGAGGCTGTGCGTGAGACGCGTGCGGAACAGGTCGCCTTCATGATTGACGAAGACTTGCGTCTTGTATTCGAGCCGGCGAAACGCGGTCGAATGGACGATGCGGTCGCGGTCGCGCTGGAATTCGGTGCGCGCCGCCGGCGGTGTTTCCGGATGGCGGCGGCCGCGCGACTGCGATGCGTGCGCGGCATACGGAGCGAGATGGGCTTCCAGCGCCGCCAGTGTCGGCGGCTCGGCCACCGGCGCAGCGGATACGCGGCCGGCTTCGGGCAGTGTGCTGCTGGATGTCTCGCTCACGTCTCCTCCATGTCAGGGGCGCCGGGGCATCCGGGCCGCCCGTTAGCGGGTCGTCTGCGCCAGTGTAGCGAATACGGCTTCGTCCGGCGCCTGCGTGATCAACGTATCGCCGAATCGCTTCAGCAGGATGAACTTGATCGCGCCGGCCTCCGCCTTCTTGTCGACGCGCATCAGGTCCATGTAGCGCGCGTCGCCGAGCGCGGGCCCGCGTGTCGGCAGGTGCGCGGCCGCGATCACCGCATCGAGGCGCTGCCGCGACGCTTCGTCGAGCAGGCCGAGCCGCACCGACAGGTCGCCTGCCATCACCATCCCGCAGCCGACCGCCTCGCCGTGCAGCCACTCGCCGTAGCCGAGGCCGGCCTCGATCGCATGACCGAACGTGTGGCCGAAGTTCAGGATCGCGCGCAGGCCGCCTTCGCGTTCGTCGGCCGCCACCACGCTCGCCTTGATCTCGCACGAGCGCTTCACCGCGTGCGCGAGCGCAGCCGGGTCGCGACGGTTCAGCGCGTCGACGTTCGCCTCGATCCAGTCGAAGAATGCCGCATCGGCGATCGCGCCGGTCTTGATGATCTCGGCGACACCGGCCGCCAGTTCACGGTCGGGCAACGTCGTCAGCGCGCCGATGTCCGCGATCACGGCCTGCGGCTGGTAGAACGCGCCGATCATGTTCTTGCCGAGCGGGTGGTTGATGCCCGTCTTGCCACCGACCGACGAATCGACCTGCGACAGCAGTGTCGTCGGCACCTGGATGAACGGCACGCCGCGCATGTAGCATGCGGCCGCAAAGCCCGTCATGTCGCCGATCACGCCGCCGCCGAGCGCGACGAGCGTGGTCTTGCGATCCGCGCGGTCGGTCAGCAGGCCGTCGAAGATCAGGTTCAGCGTCTCCCAGTTCTTGTACGCCTCGCCGTCCGGCAGCACGACCGTCGACACACGCTTGCCGAGCGGCGCGAGCGCCGCGCGCAGCGCGTCGCCGTAGAGCGGATCGACCGTCGTGTTCGTGACGATCGTGACGGAAGAACCCTTGATGTGAGGTGCGAACAGCTCGGCGCGGCCGATCAGGCCGGCGCCAATGTGAATCGGATAGGCGCGGTCGCCCAGGTCGACGTTGACAGTAATCATGCTTGTAGCGGCTTGGCGATGACGCCCGCCAGTTCGAGTTGCATCAACACCATGTTGACGAGACCGTTGACCGACGGACGGCCGGTCTCGATGACGAAATCCGCGCATTCGCGGTACAGCGGGTCGCGCACTTCATACAGCGCTTCGAGGCGCCCTTTCGGGTCGTCGGTCTGCAGCAGCGGGCGGTTCTTGTCCTTGCGCGTGCGCAGCCACAGGTCGTGCGGGTTCGCGCGCAGGTAGACGACGATACCGTTGCTTTTCAGGCAGTCGCGATTTTCCGGGCGCAGCACCGCGCCGCCGCCCGTCGCGAGCACGATGTTCTCGCGCTGCGTGAGATCGGCGATGACCTGCGTTTCGCGATCGCGAAACCCGGCCTCGCCCTCCAGCTCGAAGATCACCGGAATGCGCGCGCCCGTGCGGGCCTCGATTTCGTGGTCGGAGTCGAAGAACGTCCTGTCGAGACGACGCGCGACCGCACGGCCCACGGTGGTCTTACCCGCTCCCATAAGGCCGACGAAAAATACGTTTGCATGTGGGTCCCGCGCTTGCAACGGCTTCCTCTGCTTCAATCTTGCTGGTGTGTGGCGCAGCTTACTGGCAAAGCGGCTGCCTTGTCGAGCCTGCGCCGGCGGCTTCCGGCCCCGTTTTTTCGGCATCCGCGCTGCCCATGCCGCGTGCATCGCAGCGCGCATCGACGACCGTCGGCGTGATGAAGACGACCAGTTCGCTGCGCTGGTCGCGTTGCGCGCGGTGCCGGAAAAGCGCGCCCAGAAACGGTATTTTGCCCAAGAGCGGCACGCGCGTCACATCGTTCCGGTTCAGTTGCTCGTAGATCCCGCCGATCGCGACCGTCCCGCCGTTCTCGACCTCGACGCGCGTCTGTACGTGCTTCGTATGAATCGCGGGGCCGGCCGCCGTCGGCTCGCCGACGCTGTCCTTCGTCACGTCCAGGTCGAGCACGACGCGCCCATCCGGCGTGATCTGCGGCTCGACCTCGAGCTTGAGCGTCGCCCGGCGGAACTGCACGCCGCTCACGCCATTGCCCACCTTCGCCTGGTACGGCAGCTCCGAGCCCTGTTCGACGATCGCCTTGACGCGATCGGCGGTCACCACGCGCGGGCTCGAAACGATCTGGCCCCGCCCCTGTGCCTCGAGCGCGCTCAGTTCGACGTCGAGCACTCGGCTGAGCGGCGCGGCAAACAGCGTGAAGCCGGCGGTCGCCGCTTCGAAGCCGCCGAGCGGCCGCCCAGCAAGGTCGAGCGCGTTGCGCGCGCCGGTCGTGAACGAGGCGCTTTCGCTCGCACTCTCGCCCGACGGCGGCCGCGCCTGCGCCCTCAGCGCAACACGTGCGCCGAGATTGCGCGAAAAGCCTTGCTCGCCCTCGACGATGCGGGCCTCGATCCTGACCTGCCGCGACGGCCGGTCGATCGCGTCGATCAGGCTTGCGATCTGGTCGAGGCGCGGCGCGAGATCGGTGACGAACAGCAGGTTCGTCCGCGGATCCGCCGCCGCGGCGCCGCGCTTCGACAGCAGGCGCTGGCCGGTCGCGCCGGCCAGCAGCCGTTGCACGTCCTGCGCGCGTGGGTAGCGCAGCGCGAACGTCCGGCTCGCAAGCGGCTCCAGATCCGCGGCCCGCGCGTGCATTTCGAAGCGCTCGCGTTCGCGCGCCGCCAGCTCGGCCGCCGGCGTGACCCATATCACGTTACCCCGCCGCGACATCGCGAGCCCGTGCGTGTCGAGCAGCGTGTCGAAGGCGTCGCGCCAGCGGACATTGTTCAGACGTAACGTGACGGTGCCGCGCACCTGCTCGCCGACGACGATATTGAGCCCGGTGAACCGCGCGAACGCGTCGAACGCGGCCGCAAGCCCCGCTCCCTGCAGATTCAGCGAAATCCGCCGTGCGTCGTCCGCATCGCCCGGTTGCCGCGCCGCGGCGTCGCCCATCCGGGCCGGCGGCGCCAACGGGATCGGCGGCCCCTCCAGCCCGGGTGCCGGGGCGGCGGC
>NZ_ASSI01000186.1:0-48465 GCF_000466765.1 Burkholderia sp. AU4i
ACCGGCACCGGCACCGGCACCGACGCCAGCACCAGCATCTTCACCCGCGAACGTGACCGCTTTCCCAGAACCCGCCGCACCACGCGCGCCGATCTCCGTATCGATACTTGCGGATCGCGCACTGGCTTCGTCGTGCGTGTCGGTTCGTGCAGCGGCCGGTTCTTTCGCGCGTTCGACGTTTCCATTCGGCGCATCGGATTCAACCGGTTTCGCGGCCGGCCGGGACGCATGCGATGCGGAAGCTGCGAGCGCTCCCGCAGCCACCGTGGCGGCTGTGCCTTGCGTGGCCGCTTTCAACGTCGAAGACCCATCATCGGTTTCCGGCTTGCCGTCCGACACACCGGGCGATGCGGATGCCGTGTCCGTGGGCGTCGATACAGGGCCCGCACCCGCCTGCGTCGGCGGCCGCGCGTCCGGCGCAGCGCTACCCGAAGCGGTCCCGCCCGCACCGATCGAAGTCGCTGCCGCAGCCGACTGGGTACCGTTCTCGACGGAAGCCGCCCCCTTGTCGCCCTCGCCCCTGCCCGCATCGCCCACGGGCGGCACGGCGGGCGCGCCATACCCGCTGCCCGTCCGGTCGAAGTCCCGCAACCCGAGTTCCGCCGCGAATGCCGCGACCGATTCCGGCCGGTCCGGAATCCGCAACTGCAGCGCATGATCGACGGCCGCGAGAAAAGCCGGGCTGTACACCTCGCCGGCCGGCAGTTCACGCGACGCGAGCGGCCGGTACGTGTCCTTGATGCTGCGCACGACGGCCGCGGGCGGCAACTCGCCGGTGATCATCGCGTGCATCACCGCGCCGAGCGCATAGAGATCCGTCCACGGCCCCTGGCTGAACGCGGGATCGTCGGTGTATTGCTCGATCGGCGCGTAGCCGGGCTTGATCATCATCGCGCCGTCGTCGACCAGATCGCCGATCCGTTTGCGCGCCGCGCCGAAGTCGAGCAGGATCGCGCTGCCGTTCGGGCGGATCAGCACGTTGTCGAGCGCGACGTCGCGATGGAAGCACTGCGCGCGATGCAGCGTGTCGAGCGCGCCGAGCAGCGCGCCGACGATGTTGCGCAGCTGCGTCTCGCTGATCCGCATCCCGCCGTCGAGCAACTGCTTGAGCGTGCGTCCCTCATAGAACGGCATCACCATGTACGCGGTGCCGTGGCTTTCCCAAAAGTGCAGGACCTTGACGAGCCCCGGATGGTCGAATTGCGCGAGCAGGCGCGCTTCGTTGAGGAACGCGCCGCGCCCTGCGTCGAATGCCTGCGCGAACCGCTCGGAGCGCAGCGACACCGTATAGTCGCCGCCGCGCGTGGCCAGCATCGACGGCATGTACTCCTTGATCGCGACCGCGCGCCGCAACGTGCGGTCGAACGCGCGATAGACGATCCCGAAGCCGCCGATGCCGAGCACCTCGTCGAGCTGCAATTCGCCGAGGCGATGGCCGAGCGGCAGCGGCCGCACCGTGAATCCGGATGCGTCGCCGCGTGTCGCCGTGTCGTGCTCGTTGTCTCTCGATCCAGCGTCCTTCATCTCCACCACCTCTCGAAACCGCGTCCTTTCCGTCCGCCGCCGCGCCCGGCGGCCCGCCGTCCCTTTGTCCGGCCGCTAACCGCCGCCGAACAGCGTCAGGAACAGCGCGTTGTCGGGCGTGCCCGTGTGCGCGTGCGTGCGCAGCGGCGATCCGTCCGCGCGATTGGTCCACCAGAAACTGGTGCCGCCGTGCGGATCGAAGTAACCGGACAGCCCCGGCCATGCTGCCGGCACCGTGCGGTCCGGCAGCGCCGCCGGCATACCATCGACGATGTCCGCCGCGTCGCGACCGACGCCCGGTGCGAGCCGCACGCGTTCGAGCGTCCGCTCGAGATCGCCCGGCGCGCGCGCATGGCGGATCGCGTCGAGCAGCGCCTGTCCGACCTGCCAGTAGAACGCGTCGGCGGCGTCCGGCAGGCCGTTCCAGTAATCGGCCGCACGCATCGGCAGCGTGACGATCACCGGGTAGTAGCGCCCCACGCGGTCGCAGCTCGGCGCGAGGCAGCCCGGCTGCACGCACGACGCGCCGGCGCCCGCCGGGATCAGGAAATTCCAGACCGGCGCGACCGTGTAATGGCGCTCGATCTCGTCCGCGCCGCGCTGGCGCATCGCGGCCATCCCCTGCTGGAGCCAGCGCTCCCACCACAGCGCGAGCGCATGCGGCAGCCGGCTGTTCACGAAGTCGCCGGCGCCGGGAATCTTCCCGTACCAGGCCGGCGCATCGCCGTCGGTACGCGTGAACGGCGGTGTCGGGCTCATGGCTTCGGAGGGCATGTAAAGGACTCCATCTGGGGCAGCCTGAACGGGTTGCGGACACTGCCCGCATTCACTTGCAGCACGATCGGTTTGCCGTCGACCGTGAAGCGCGCAATCATCTGGTCGGAGCCGCGCCCGGCCGATACGGCCGCGCGGTCGAACAGCCGGTGCAGCGCCCACGGCCCGTCGGTCGTGAAGCCGTCGGTCGCGCCGGCCTGGCCCGACACCTGCAGCCGCACCTGGTTGCTGCCGCGCGGGCCCGGCCAGTCCACCGCGCTCTGCACGAGCGGGCCGTGCGCGTAACGGACGATCTGCCCGTCGACGTCGAGCACCATCTCCGTGATCGACGGGTCCATTTCGAGCGGCTGGATCTGCACCTTCAGCTGCGCGGTGCGCGCACCGCCGCCGAAATAGGCGTCGCGGATCACCGCCGCCTTCTCGAACGACGCCAGCATCGCGGCGGCCGACGGATCGGCGTCCGCATTGCGGTTCGCGAAGCGCCACGGGTGCGACGTCGTATCGACGATCGACTGCAGGTTCTTCTGGAAGAAGTCGTCCATCAGGCCGCCGGGTGCGAACATCTGCGCGAAATCCGCCGGCGCGACGTCACGCGACGATCCGCGCGCGAACGGATAGCGCCCCGCGATCGCCTGCCGGCAGAAGTCGCCGACGTTCGCGCCGGCCCGCGTCGCGACGCTGCGCTGCTCGACGGTCGCCACGCTGCCGTTCGCGACGTTCGACAGGTCGTCGAGCACTTCGCGGAACGGCGTCGGCAGGCGGCCGGCCTGTGCGCGCAGCTTCGCCGGCGCGTCGGACGGCGGCGGCTGCGCGCCGCTCCTCAATGCGTCGTCGGTGGCCGTCAGGTAGGTGTACAGCGCGTCGATCGACTTCAGCACGTCATTGAACGCCTGGGCCTGGTCGCCGCTGCCCGGCGCGAACGTGCGCAACCCGGCGAAGTGGCTGTCGACGATCTGCTCGGCGCTCGCGGGCGCCGCGGCGGACGTGTTCGCATCGCTTCCCTGGCTCGCGAAGATCTGCGACAGCGAGCTGCGTGCCTCGTCGACCTTGTCCTGCGCGCGCGTGGCGAGATTGCGCGCCCCGCCGCCCGGTGCATCGCCGAGCGCCGTGTCGCGCGCGAGCGCGACCATCAGCCGCGTGAGCGGCGAATCGGCGGACGACAGCGCGCGCGCCACCTGGATGCTCTGCGCGAGCGTCGCGGTGCGCTGCAGCTTGATGTCGGCGAGGTAGTCGTCCCAGATCTTCAGGTAGTCGTTCAGGTACAGCTGGCGGATATCGCGGGCCCACGCGGCCGCGTCGTTCGGCCCGGGAATCTCGGAGAGCCCGAGGTTCAGCACCCACACTTCCTCGCGCCCGTAGGCGTCGACCTCGCCGGCCAGGCGCGGCGCGAACACGTTGCGATAGCCGTTGCGCGTATAGAGGCCCGGCACGCCTTCCGACAGCGGCTTGCCGCCCTGGCGGCGGAACACCAGCGATGCGTCGGGGCCGACCGCGCGCGCGACGCTGAAGTCGAACGCGGCGGTGGCCGGCCGCAGCGTCAGCGTGAGCTGCCGGTACAGCCGCTGCGAGAACGGCACCTGCCGCAGCCGGTCGCGCACGTCGGCCACGAGCCGCTCGTTCATCGGATACGGCGACACCGCGACGCGGCCGCCGAACAGCGCGGCGAGATGCGCACGCAGCGCGGTGCGTTCGGCCGGCGAGAAATCGGGCGGCAGCGCGCGTTCCATCTCGAGATCGACGACGGCCTGCACGAACGCAGGATCGTAGTGCGCGCTGTCGTACAGCATCAGGTACGCCTTCAACGCCGCATACGCGAATTCGGTCTCGTCGGGCCGCGCGTCGCGCAGCGCAGCCTCCATCCGGCTCGCGGCGATCGGCAGCAGCACGTCCTCGAGCGCGCGCCGGTACACGGCGTCGACGGCCTCGTCGATCTTCTCGCCCTGGAACAGCCCCCACCGGTACGCGAGCGGCGGATGCTGCAGGTCGACGCCGCCGGTATTCGCGAGGCCGCCGAGCGCGTCGAGCACGGGCAGCAGGCGGGCGACGTCGGCCGCATCGGAGAATTTCGCGCCGGCAATCTGCGCATCGACGGCCGGCACGCGCGCGCCGATCTGGTCGAGATACGCGCGATTGTTCGAATAGCTGCGCAGCCACGCGACCAGCACGGCCACGCACACCAGCGCGAGCAGCACGTAGCCGGCGATCTGCAGCACGCGCCGTTTCTGATGCCAGCGCAGGTCGCTGCCGGCGAGCGAGGCTTCGCGGAAGATGTGCTCCTGCAGCAGCGACTTCAGGAAGAAGCTGCGGCCGGTCGAGCCGACCTGCGCGACCGGCGGCACGCCCTCGATCTTCAGGAAGCGCTTGATGCCGCTCATCACGCGATCGAACGCGGTGCCCTCCTGCGTGCCGCTCGTCAGGTAGACGCCGCGCAGCATCGGCATCGGTTCGTAGCTCGACACGGAAAACACCTCGGCGACGAACTGGCCGAGCATGTCCTGCAGGTCGGCGATCTGCTGCGGCAGCAGGTACGTCATCTCGCGCTGGCGTGCGTCGGTCTGCGCGGCGAGCAGTTCGGGCAGCCCGTCGTTCAGCCGCTGGTGCAGCAGCCGGTATTCGCGGTCGAATGCCGCACGCAGGTCGAAACCCGGCGCCTCGCTTTGCGCGAGCGGGAACGTGAAACCCCACACCTGCGCGCATTCCGCGCGGCCGTAGTTGCCGAAATACTCGGCGAAGCCCGCGAGCAGGTCGGCCTTCGTCACGAGCAGGTACACGGGAAAGCGAATGCCGAGCTGCGCACGCAGTTCGAGCAGCCGCTTGCGCAGCACCATCGCGTGCTGGGTGCGCTCGGCCTCCGACGCGCCGAGCAGGTCGGCCACGCTGATCGTCAGCATCGCGCCGTTCAGCGGCTGGCGCGTGCGGTACTTCTTCAGCAGGTCGACGAAACCTTTCCACTCGGCCTCGTCGAGCGCACGGTTGCCCTCGTGCGTCGTATAGCGGCCGGCCGTGTCGATCAGCACCGCGTCGTTCGTGAACCACCAGTCGCAATGGCGCGTGCCGCCCACGCCGCGAATCGCCGCGCGGCCGAATTGCTCGGCGAGCGGAAAACTGAGCCCGGAATTCACGAGCGCGGTGGTCTTGCCCGAGCCCGGCGCGCCGATGAACACGTACCACGGCAACTGGTACAGATACTGGCGCGACATCCGGTCGAACCAGCGCGGCAGGCCCTTGCGCACGGTGTCGGCCTGCCCGAAGCGGACCTTCTTCAGCAGCGTCGCGGCTTCGTCGAAGCGGCTGCGCAACTCGTCGAGCTGCGCTTTCGCCGGATCGTCGGCGGTGGCCGGCCCGGGCGCCGCCTCGCGCAGCTGGTTCAGCAACTGCGCGTTGAGCCGGCCGGCGCGCCAGCTGCGCCACGCGACGCGCGCGCCCCACGCGATGAACAGCACCGCGATCGTCAGCCCGCGCGCCCAGCTGCTTTCGAGCGGACGGACCTCGGCGAACGCGAACAGCGGGCCCGCGAGCCACACGAAGCATGCGAGCACGACGAGACCGGCGAAGGTCCAGATCTCCCGCGACGGCAATGGCCGGACGAAACGCGCGACAGCCTGGTTCATGTCAGTTGGCCCCCTGCGTTGCGCTCGCGCCGACGGCGGCACTGCCGGGCGCCGGCAGCAGCGTGATCTCGACGCGCCGGTTCAGCGCGCGATTCGCGGGCGAATCGTTCGGCGCGACCGGGTCGAGCGTGCCGCGCCCTTCCGCCGCGAGCCGTTCCGGATGGTCGAGCCGCGCGGCGATCATGCCGCGCACGGCTTCCGCGCGTTCGCGCGACAGGTCCCAGTTCGACGCGAAGCGCGCGGTATGCACGGGTGTGTCGTCCGTGTAACCGGTCACGCGCACGTTGCCGGGCACCTTGTCCAGCGCATCGGCCACACGGGCGAGCACCGGCACGTAGCGGTCGATCACCGACGTCGATCCCGACTTGAACAACCCGTCGCCGCGCAGCACGATCACGCTGCGATCGGCGGCGTCGCGCACCGACACGAGGCCGGCCGCGATCTCCGGTTCCAGGAACTTCGCGATGCGCGGGGCCGGTGCCGCGCGCGGCGGCGCTTGCGCGGGCTGCAGCTTCGGCACGTGCAGCGCGTCGATCGATGCGAACAGCCGGTCCGAATGCCCGGCGAGCGCGATCCGCAGCCCGACGAACACGCCGAAGCCGATCAGCAGCGCGAGCGCCACGCACACCCACAGCGGCACGACGAACCGGCGCGCGACATCGCGCGTGACGACGTCGCGCCAGTGCGGCGACAGCGCCGGCTCGAATTCGCCGCGCACCGAGCGGATCGTGAGCGCGAGCTGGTGGCGCAGCGCGTCGAGCTGCGCATGGCCGTTGTCGAGCACGCGATAACGGCCCTCGAAGCCGAGCGCGAGACAGAAATACAGCAGCTCGAGCAGGTCGAGATGCTGGCGCGGCTGCTGCGACAGGCGTTCGAGCAGGTGGAAGAATTTCTCGCCGCCCCAGGTCTCGTTGTGGAACGACACGAGCAGGCTGTGCGACGACCACACGCTGCCGCCCCATGGCGTCAGCGCGGCCGCCTCGTCGAGCGCCGTGCACAGGCAGTAGCGCGCGCCGATGATCGCTTCCGACGGCACGCCGGCCTCCTGCGCGCGCGCCTCGAACTGCCGGATCTCGACGACGAGATGCTCGCGCAGCCACGCGGGATTCGGGTGATGGACGGTCGAACGGATCTGCGGCACGAGGTTGAGCAACGGATTCGCGGCCGCGACGAGCGGGTTCGTGCCGCTCGCGGCCCAGCGCCCGGGGCGCGGCTGCGTTGCGGTCGGGCCGGCCGTGCCCGCCGCGGCCGGATGCATGCCGCCCGGATTCGGCGGCACGAATCCGCCTGCGCCGGGGGAGATCGAATCGGAGGAGGAATTCATCGCGTCGCCCCGCCCTCACCCGCGTATCGCCCAGAACTCCATCGAGAGTCCAGGGAATTCGCCGGCGAAATGAAAGGCGAGACCGCCGGAGCGCGCCAGCTGCTTCCACAGGTCGCTGCCCTTGTCGATCTCGAAGTACGTATGGCCCGCGTGATACGGGATCTGCCGCGGCGCGACCGGCAACTGGCGCATCGTGATGCCCGGCAGTTGCAGCTGCACGAGATCGCGGATCCGCTCGACCGGCCCGAGCTTGGCCTGCGCGGGAAAACGCGCGCGCAGGCTGTCGGCCGGTATGTCAGCGCGCACCGCGAGCACGAAGCCGGCCGTATCGCGCAGCGCCGGGTCGGCCAGCGTCGCGACGCGGATGCCGTTGCCCGCATCGCGCAGCTCGATCTGGATCGCGTTTTGCTCGAGCACCGTCGACAGCGACCGCCGCAGTTCGGTCATAAGCTCCGCGAAGCTCGTGCGCAGGTCGTCGTGCACATAGACGGCGAGCGACTGCGGGCGCCGGCCGGCCGCCGTGAACGTGCTCAGGTCGCACGCGAGCTTCAGCCAGTCGCAGAACAGCGCCTCCGGATGCGTCGACACGTGCTGCTGCGCATGCCAGGTCAGCGCGAGATAGCGGTTCACGAGCTGCAGCAGCAGGAAGTCCGCGACTTCCGACACGCCGCCGCGCCCGGGCTCCGACAGCCGTTCCGCGAGCGCTTCGCTGCGTTGCGTGAGCAGCCCGTGCAGCTCGCGTGCGTAGGCCAGCAGCACGGCGTCGTGCTGCGCGACGAGGCGCGGCGGGATGTAGCCGTCGTCGACCAGCAACCGCGCATCGGTGCGCCGCTCGACGATCCGTGCGACGCCGAGTGCATGCCAGTCGCCGGTCAGCTCGGCTTCGAGCATCAGCCGCACGTTCAGGCGCCCCGTCTGCAGCAGTGCGGGACCGAGGGCGACCGCGTTCGCGTCGGCCACTTCGTATTCGCGCACGACGTAGCGCGCGACATCGGCGCCGCTGTTCGTGCCGTTCGTACCGTTCGCGGCATGGCCTCCGCCTGCACCGAACGACACCTCCTCGCCGCCGCCGCGCCACAGCGGCAACGCGAGCACGACGAGCTGGTCCTTCGCGTCGGCCGGCACGTCGAGCGGTTCGGGAAGATCGTCCGGATGGGACAGGTCGAACGGCGTGCCGTCACGCATCACGCCCGACGCGGTGCGCAGCGCGACCTTGCCGAGCGCCAGTTGCTCGCGGTCGAGCTCCAGCGTGTCGAAACCCCAGAAGAAGCCTTGCAGCGGGAGGCAGCGCAGCGCGACGTAGCGTTCCCAGTGCCGTTCGAGCTGCTGGAAATGCTGCGGCCGCAGGAACATCCCCTCGGTCCACACCACCCGCTGGCGGAGCGCCGCGACCGGTGTCGCGGACATCGTCGGTTCGGTCATGGGCGCCCCTTCGCATCGTTCAGTGCGAGGCCGCCGTTGCGCACCGCGATCGACAGCTTCAGCTCGCCCGGCGACGTCTGCCAGAACTTGTAGAGATTGAGCTGCTTCGCGCGCGGCAGCGGCACCGTCAGCCGCCAGCGGTTCTTTTCGAGCATCCGGTATTCGGCGACCACGCCGATCGCGCCGGCCTCGACGTTGCCGCGATAGTGCAGCGTGCGCGACTCGCCCGGCCGCAGGATCACGCGATCGGTGCCGAGCAGGTCCGCGCCGAGCACGTTCTCCGGCTTGTCCTGCAGCGAAAAGAAATCCGCGCTGTCGAACGACGATGCCGCGCGGAGCTGGAATACCTTCAGCACGATCGGCGCAGGCTTGCGGTTCGGGTCAGGGTTGACGTCGGGCGCAACGTCGACCGTGATCGCATACGGCACCGCCGCGGCGTGCTCCGTCGCGCCGCACCCCGGCAACAGCATCACGCATCCCCATACGATGAAACTGCTCGACCGCCATTGCATATTCCACCCTCGCCACCCAATAGCCGTTCGCCGGTTTTCGACCGCGAAACCGGATGATCCGATTGAAAAAGGGACAATTAATTGATCGGTAATTGTGTAATCCGTATATCCATCCATCGCAATCCGTATCGGCAATTTGTTCTTGTAAAAAGCCGGGTCATATCATTCATGGATTTTGGAAGTCGATTCGGCGAGATGGTGGTCAATTGAATTGGGGTTGATAAGTTATTGGCAAAAATCAATCCGACCGGTTCGCCGTCGCGGCCCGGTTCTGTGAAGTGGACACCCTGTCGGATGGGCTTGGGGCGCAAGCCGGCCGGCCACCGTGCAACGAACGCTCGCGGCGCTGACGGTGTGCCAGGCTATTCGTTTCGCACGAACGGACGGCCCGTTTTTTCGTGCATTGACGTGCGCTGACCAAACAACTGACGAATCCGAAAAACACAGCGAACTATAGGCCGTTTTTCTGGATTCACAAGCACTGAAATTCGTAGTCGATTCTGCATTCACGTGGAAATGGAATGGCCAAATGAAACAAAACGTAACAGGCGATTCCGTATCGATGATTGGCACTAGAATCCAACAGCGCTTGTGTGGCACCTTCCAATTACGCCAATTCCTGATTTCAATAATGAAAGGTCGTTCATCGCACGTTCTTTTCCTCGGCGCATTGTTGCTGGGGGCCGGCGGGTGCAGTACGTCCCCGACCCAGTCGGCTGCACGCGCGACGGTCGACAGCGCGCGCGCCGCGTACGACAGCGGCGACTACGGGCGCACGATCGCGCTGCTGAGCCACGCGAAGGAAATCGACGGCGCCGACACCGACACGCAGGTTGCCGCGCACAAGCTCCTCGCGTTCAGCTATTGCGTGACGAACCGCATCACGCCGTGCCGCGCCGAGTTCTCGAAAATTCTCGACCTCAACCCGCGCTTCGACTTGTCCCCCGCCGAGAAGGGACATCCGATCTGGGGGCCCGCGTTCGAATTCGCGCGCCGCAGGCATGCGTCGTCGTCCTGAACGAACCGGCCTGCGCGCGAGCACTTCACCGAGCGACGTATGACATGCAACTGATCGTGATCGAACATGCCGGCGAGCCGGTCGAAAGCGACTCCTACGACGCCGTCGTGTTTCATCCGCCGGGCGGCACCATCGGCCGGGCCAGCGACAACCATCTCGTGTTGCGCGACGACACGCGGCAGATTTCGCGGCTGCAGGCGCTGCTGCAGGTGGGCGACGACGCCTGCCTGCTGAAGAACCTGAGCAGCGTCTCGACGATCGAGGTGAACCGCGAGCCGGTCGGTTACGCGCAGGAGCGCGCGCTCAACACCGGCGACATCATCCGCATCGGGCCGTACGTGCTGCGCGCTGAACGTGACGACGGTACCGATGGTGTCGATGGCGGCCATGCCCCGGTCATCGACATGGCGACCGATACCGGCATGCGCGTCGATATGCAGGCGCAGGCGCAAGCGCAGGCCCGGGCGGCAGCGGCACCCGCACAACCGTCGTCATCGCGTATCGATACGAAAGGCGCCGGCAACCGGCTGTGGGGGCTCCTCCAGGATCGTCTCGCACCGCGCGGCAAGGCGGCGGACGCCGCTACGCGGCCGGGCGGCCCCGCACGGACGGGCGCCGCGCAGCAGGCCGCACCGCCCGCGCCGTCGCAGCGCGACCTGCACCAGCTGTCGACCGATCCGCTCGACCTGTTCGCGCAGTCATCGGGCGATCTCGGCACGGCGGGCACCGCGGCGCACGCCGATCGCGGCAACGTGGATCGCGATGCGTCATCCGCGACGCAGGCGGATCACGCGCCCGAGTGGACGCAGCACGTGCGCGTGCAACCGGCCGCCCCGCGCACCGATACGCGGCCGGCCGACGATCCGGCGCAGCATGCGGCGCCGCATGCTGCGCGCGCGCCGACCCCGGACGAACTGTTGAGCGCGTTCTTCGAAGGCGCGGGGCTCGATACGGCCGCCGAATCGCATCAGTGGTCGGCCGAGCAGCTGTACATCGCGGGCCAGTTGCTGGCGCTGTTCGCGAACGGCACGGTCGAGCTGCTGTCGTCGCGCAGCATCCTGAAGCGCGAGGTGAAGGCGCACATGACGATGCTGCTCGATCGCGAGAACAATCCGCTGAAGCTGCTGCCCGACGGCGGCGCCGTGCTGCGGCAGATGTTCGGGCTGCCGCTGCCGGGCTTCATGTCGCCGCAGAGCGCGGTCAGCGACGCGTTCCAGGATCTGCACGCGCACCAGATCGGCATGGTCGCGGGCATGCGCGCGGCGTTGATGGACCTGCTGACGCGCTTTTCACCGCAACGCCTGCGCGAGCGCGACGACGCGACGCGCTGGTACGAGAAGCGCGTGCCCGTGCTGTACAAGGCGAGGATGTGGGATCGCTACGCGGCGACCCATCGCGACACGGTGTTCGCGATCGAGGACGATTTCGCGTCGGTGTTCGGCAAGGCGTTTCTGGCGGCTTACGACGCGGAAGTGGAAAGCTATCGCGGCAGCGGCCGGCATTGAGCGCCGAACCGCGCGCCCGCCATCGGTCGCGGGCGACGGGTGCCGGCGGAGGCGTCAGGTGGCCGCACCACACGACGCGACCTTGTTTCGCCCCGTTTCCTTCGCGTGGTACAACGCCTCGTCGGCTGCCTTGATCACCGACTCGACCTCCCCTTCCTGCCCGGGCGCCCAGCTTGCCACGCCGATGCTCGCGGTGACGCGCCCGAATTCGCTTTCCGCATGTTCGATCGCCAGTCCGTCGATGGCTGCGCGAATCCGTTCGGCGATCTCGGTCGCGCCCGTCGCCGGCGTATCCGGCAGGATCACGACGAATTCCTCGCCGCCATAGCGGGCCGCGGTGTCCGCCGGGCGCCGGATGTTGTCGCCGATGCATCGTGCGACCGCCGCCAGCGCGTCGTCGCCGGCCTGGTGGCCATACGTGTCGTTGTAGGCCTTGAAGCGGTCGACGTCGACGAACAGCAGCGAAAACACCGATCGGGCACGGCGCGCGCGGCGCCATTCGAGCTCCAGCACCTCCCCGAACGAGCGGCGATTGTTGAGCCCGGTGAGGCCGTCGGTGCGCGCGAGCATGACCAGCTCGGATTCGGCGCGCATCCTGCGCCGCAGCTGCGAGCCCAGCATGAAGGACAGCACGATGAACGCCACGCCGAAGGTGGCGACCAGCGCGCCGATCGTGATGGCCCGGTGCCGCCACGCGGCGTAGATGTCCTGCTCCGCCTCGGCGACCATGATGATCAGCGGCAGGTGCGGCAGCGTCTTGAAGTAGTACAGGCGGCGCACGTTGTCGATCGTCGAGGTCTCGACGAACGAGCCTTCCGGCGCCGTGATGAAGTGGCGGAACGTTGCCGCCTTGCTGATGTCGCGACCGATGGTGCGCACGTCGTACGGCTGGCGCATGAACATGATGCCGTTCGTGCCCACCAGCGAAATCGCGCCGTGCGAGCCGAGCGCGAGGCCGGCGAACAGCGTGTGGACATACTCGAGATTGACCGCAATCATCACGATGCCGGCGAACGAGCCGTCCGGGTTCGACACGCGGCGCGTCAGCGCGACGCTGAGCGAGCCGCCACGCAGGCGGGACGCATAGGGATCGCTGATGTAAAGCCCGACGTCCGGATTGTCGCGGTGAACCGTAAAGTACTTGCGGTCGCCGAAATTGCCCTGGCGCGGCACGTCGTTCGCCGAATCCAGGATGATGTTGCCGGCGGAATCCAGCACGAGCATCGAGCCGAGAAAATTCGCCGTCATCGCGTGATCGAACAGGATGCCGCGCCGCAAGGCCGGCGATGCGGCCATGACGTCCGGCCGCTGGAGGCCCTGGATCACCGCCTCGAGCGACAGGCCGTACAGCTCGATGTTGCGTTCGATGTCGCGCTCGGCGACGAGCGCCAGATTCCGCGACGTCTCGCGCGCGCGATCGAGCGCATCGTGACGGCTCTGAAACAACTGCAACACGCAGAGGCCCATCAGCGCGCACGCTATCAAGGTCCCCGCCAGCACAACGTAGTACGGCGCTGCCGCCCGCGGATGCATCCGTGTCCTCTCAGATTGGCCCGGCGCTGACGCACCGGTCGTTATGGTTTGTTCTGAATAACCTATACCAAAAAGTACGGCTTCCGGGTACGAGGTGCAGTCCTGACTTGTCGGGTTGCGTACGGCGTGACCTGAACGGTGTCGGGCGGATCGTGCTCCGCTCGGGCCGGCACAGGATGTCGGCGCTCGTTCACCGACGCGCGTCGCGTGGTCTGGCGTGTGGTGCTGCCGATGACGGAATCGAAACAATCCGTCCGCAGCGGTACGCGTATTGAAATTCCCGTCAGGTTGCCATGCGAATGCACGGCCGGCGGGAAAACCGGCGGGAAAACCGGTGGGAAAACCGGCGGGAGAGCGGGCATGCCGTTGCGCAGTGCGCAACGTGAGTGCCGCCCGGCCCGCGCCGATCGCGCGCGCCGCGCCAACAGCGCCGCGCACGCGATCGGTCGGCCGTCAGACGGTCGTCAGACGGCCATCACCGTCACCGACTTCGTGACGAGGTACGGTTCGAGCGCTTCCGGCCCGCCTTCCGAGCCGTAGCCCGAGTCCTTCACGCCGCCGAACGGCATTTCCGGCCACGGCGTCGCGGGCTGGTTGATCCACAGCATCCCGACTTCGAGGCGCTGCGTGAGCAGGTGCACGTTCGCGAACGAACGCGTGAACGCGTAGCCGGCGAGACCGAACGGCAGACGGTTCGCTTCCGCGATCGCGTCTTCGAGCTTGTCGAAACCGCGGATCGCCGCGACCGGGCCGAACGGCTCGTTGTTGAACACGTCCGCTTCGAGCGGCACGTCCGCGATCACGGTCGGCGCGAAGAAGTTGCCTTCCGCGCCGATCCGCTCGCCGCCGGTTTCGATGCGCGCGCCGACCTTGCGCGCGTTGTCGACGACGGATGCCATCGCGGTGAGCCGGCGCGGGTTCGCGAGCGCACCGAGCGTCGTGCCTTCCTCGAGGCCGTTGCCGACCTTCAGCCCTTCGGCATGCTTGACCAGCGCGCGCGTGAATTCGTCGCGGATGCTGTTGTGCACGAGAAAGCGCGTCGGCGAAATGCAGACCTGCCCCGCGTTGCGGAACTTCGCGCCGCCGGCGGCCTTCACCGCGAGCGCGACGTCGGCGTCCTCGGCGACGATCACCGGCGCATGACCGCCGAGCTCCATCGTCGCGCGCTTCATGTGCAGGCCGGCCAACGACGCGAGCTGCTTGCCGACCGGCGTCGAACCCGTGAACGTGACCTTGCGGATCACCGGGTGCGGGATCAGGTACGACGAGATTTCCGCCGGATCGCCGTACACGAGGCCGATCACGCCGGACGGCACGCCCGCGTCGACGAACGCGCGCAGCAGCGCGGCCGGCGACGCCGGGGTTTCTTCCGGCGCTTTCACGAGGAACGAGCAGCCGGTTGCCAGCGCGGCGCTCAGCTTGCGCACGACCTGGTTGACCGGGAAATTCCACGGCGTGAACGCGGCGACCGGGCCGACCGGCTCCTTCACGACGGTCTGCTGCGCGCCGAGGTTGCGCGGCGGCACGATCCGGCCGTACACGCGGCGGCCTTCGTCCGCGAACCACTCGATGATGTCCGCCGCCGACAGCACTTCGACGCGCGCCTCGGTGAGCGGCTTGCCCTGTTCCTGCGTCATCAGCTGCGCGATCGCGTCGGCGCGTTCGCGCACCAGCGCGGCCGCCTTGCGCATCGTCGCCGCGCGCTCGTGCGCGGGCACCTTGCGCCACGCCTCGAAGCCGCGTTGCGCGGCGGCGAGCGCACGGTCGAGATCGGCGATGCCCGCGTGGGCCACCTTGCCGATCGGCTTGCCGGTCGCCGGGTTCACGACGTCGATCGTCTTGCCGCTCGCGGCGTCGACCCACTCGCCGTCGATCAGCAGTTGCGTATCCGTATAAGTCACGTTAGCCATCCAGACACCCCTACATTGCGTCGATAAACGCGCGCTGCCGCGAACGGCCGCGCGCCGGTTGACAGAAAAAGCCAGGCCGCCGGGGCTGGCACGCACCCGGCGGCGTCGACGGCAGGCACGCCGGCCCGCCATCGTTCCGCATGGAGTCGCGCTCAGCGCGCGGCCGCCGTCGCCTTGCGGAGTTTCGCGACGTCCGCCGCCTGCACGGCCGGCGCGCCGTTGTTCCAGCCGGCGCGCATGAAGGTCAGCACGTCGGCGATCTGCTGGTCGTTCAACTGGTTCGAGAACGCCGGCATCGGATAAGCGGACGGCACGCCATCGATCACGAGCGTCTCGCTGCCGTTCAGCGTCACGTTGATCAGCGACGCGGCATCGCCTTCGAGCACGTTCGGGTTGCCGGCGAGCGGCGCGAGCAGCGGCGCGTAGCCGCGCCCGTCCGCGCCGTGGCAATGCAGGCAGTAAGCGTTATACACCTTCGCGCCCGGATCGGCTGCCGGCCGGCCCAGCGCGACCTGCGTCGCCTTCGGATCGTAGCGGTACGGCGGCGCCCCCGTGCCGCCTGCCGCCGGCAGCGATTTCAGGTAACGGGAGATTGCCGCCAGATCGTCGTCCGTGAGCGCCTGCGTGCTGTGGTTGATCACGCTCACCATCGAACCGAACGCGGTCGCATGGCGGTTCGCGCCGGTCTTCAGGAACTGCGCGACCTCGGCCTCGTTCCAGCGGCCGAGCCCCGTGTTGGGCTCGCCGGTCAGGTTCGATGCGAACCAGTTGTCGATCGGCGCACCCGACAGGAACGCCGCGCCGCCTTCGTCGAGCGCCTTCTCCTGGAAGCCGACGCCGCGCGGCGTGTGGCACGACCCGCAGTGCCCGAGCCCCTGCACGAGGTAAGCGCCGCGGTTCCACATCGCGTCCTTGGCCGGCTTGTCGGCGTAAGGCGTCGTGTCGAGGAACACCATGTTCCACAACGCGAGCGGCCAGCGCATGTTGAGCGGCCACGGGATGTCGGACGGCCGGTTCGCCTGCTTCACCGGTTCGACGCCGTGCATGAAGTACGCGTACAGCGCCTTGACGTCCTCGTCCTTCAGCTTCGCGTACGACGGATACGGCATCGCCGGATACAGGTTGTGGCCGTCCTTCGCGACGCCCTTGCGCAGCGCGCCGGCGAACTCGGCTTCCGTATAGCCGCCGATGCCCGTTTCCGGATCGGGCGTGATGTTGGTCGTGTAGATCGCGCCCATCGGCGTGACCATCTTCAGGCCGCCGGCGAACGGCGTGCCGCGCGGCGCAGTGTGGCACGCGACGCAGTCGCCCGCTTTCGCGAGGTATGCGCCGCGCGCGACGAGCGCGCTGTCGGCCGGTGCCGTCTGCGCGGCCTGCGCGGCCGGGCCGGCCAGCATGGCGGACAGCGCGAGCAGCGATGCACGGAACGTATTCAGGGTGAGGTTTCGCATGATCGTCGCCTCCCCTCAAGCCGTCTTCAGCTGGTCGCCGACCGGCAGCTTGCGCAGCCGCTTGCCGGTCGCCGCGAAGATCGCGTTCGACAATGCTGCGGCCGTCGCGGCCGTGCCCGGTTCGCCGATCCCGCCCGGCGCTTCGCCGCTTTTCACCAGATGCACCTCGATCGGCGGTGTCTCGTTGATCCGCAGCATCCGGTAATCGGTGAAATTGCTCTGCACGACACGGCCGTCCTCGATCGTGATCTCGCCGTACAGCGCGCCCGTGATCCCGAAAATGATGCCGCCCTGCACTTGTGCCTCGATCGTGTTCGGGTTGACGGACATGCCGCAATCGACCGCGCACACGACGCGCTTGACCTGCACCTCGCCGTTATCCACCGCGACGTCGATGACGATCGAGAAGAAGCTGCCGAACGCGTGCATCACGGATACGCCGCGCCCTTGCCCCGTCGGCAGCGACGGGCCCCAGCCGGCCGCCTTCGTCGCGACGTCGAGCACGTTGAGCGCGCGCGGCGTCTTGCCGAGCAGCGCGCGGCGGTATTGCACGGGGTCGGTCTTGGTCTGCGCGGCCAGTTCGTCGATGAAGCTCTCGACGACGAACGTGCTGCGCGTCGGCCCGACGCCGCGCCAGAACGCGGTCGGTACGTGGCGCGGCTCCTGCCGCACGTAGTCGATCAGCTGGTTCGGCAGGTCGTACGGCAGGTCGGTGGCCACCTCGACCGCGTCGGGATCGACGCCGTGCTGGAACGCGGGCGGCGCGAAGCGCGCGAGGATCGACGAGCCGACGATCCGGTGCTGCCACGCGATCGGCTTGCCGTTCGCGTCGAGGCCGGCCGAGATCCGGTCGTAGTAGTACGGGCGGTACATGTCGTGCTGGATGTCCTCCTCGCGCGTCCAGATCACCTTCACCGGCGCGTTGACCTGCTTCGCGATCTTGACCGCCTGGCCGATCATGTCCGTCTCGAGGCGCCGGCCGAAGCCGCCGCCGAGCAGGTGGTTGTGCACGACGATCTTCTCCGGCGGAAAGCTCGTGAGCTGCTGCACGGTGTCGACCGCCCGCGTCGGCACCTGGGTGCCGACCCAGATCTCGCACCCGTCGGCGCGCACGTGCACCGTGCAGTTCACGGGCTCCATCGTCGCGTGCGCGAGGAGCGGCTGCTCGTACACGGCGTCGACGCGCGTCTTCGCATCCGCGAAACCCTTGCCGACGTCGCCGTCCTTGCGCGCGACCGCACCCTTGCCGTTCGCCGCGGCCTGCGCGAGATCGGCGACGATGTCCTTCGTCGATACCTTCGCGCCGGCGCCTTCGTTCCACTTCACGACCAGCGCCGATGCGCCGCGCTTCGCGGCCCAGGTATGATCGCCGACGACCGCGACCGCGTTGTCCGCGCGCACGACCTGGCGCACGCCCGGAATCTTCTTCGCGGCCGTATCGTCGATGCTCGCGACCGTGCCGCCGAACACCGGGCTGTTCACGATCACCGCGTACAGCATGCCGGGCAGCCGCACGTCGAGCCCGAACTGCGCGGTGCCGTCGACCTTCTCCGGCGAATCGAGCCGCTTCGCGGGCGTGCCGATCAGCTTGAAATCCGCCGGCTTCTTCAGCGCGACGTCCTTCGGCACCGGCAGCTTCGCGGCGGCGTCGGCGAGCTGGCCGTACGACGTGCGCCGGCCGCTCGGCGGATGCTGCACTTCGCCGTTCACCGCACGGCAGGATGCCGGATCGACGTTCCATTGCTTCGCGGCGGCCGCGACCAGCAGCGTGCGCGCGGTCGCGCCCGCGCGGCGCAGCGGCTCCCATGCGTAGCGTATCGACGTCGAGCCGCCGGTGAGCTGGCCGCCGAGCAACGGATCGAGAAAGAGCTTCTCGTTCGGCGGCGCATGGTCGAGCGTCACGCTCGACAGCGGCACTTCGAGTTCCTCGGCGATCAGCATCGGTAGCGCCGTGTAGACGCCCTGCCCCATCTCGACTTTCGGCATCACCAGCGTGACCTTGCCGGCGCGGTCGATCTGCACGAACGCGTTCGGTGCGAACACGCCCGCGCGCGCGGTTTCATCGCCGTCGCCACCGATCACCGAACGGCGCGCATCGTCGCCTGCCGCCGGCAGGCTGAAGCCGAGCAGCAGGCCACCGCCCGCCGCCGCGCCCAGCGACATGCCGAGCTTGAGGAACGAACGGCGCGATACGCCCGCGCCGGCGGCTTGTCCAGCGACCTTGCCTGCTTCGATCAGTCCTCGGGACATGTCACGCCTCCTTCGCGGCTTGCTTCACGGCCGCGCGAATCCGGTTGTACGTGCCGCAGCGGCAGATGTTGCCGGCCATTGCCGCGTCGATGTCGGCGTCGCTCGGGTTCGGGTTCGATGCGATCAGCGCGGTGGCGGCCATCACCTGCCCCGACTGGCAATAGCCGCACTGGACGACGTCGAGCTCGCGCCACGCCTGCTGGACCTTGTGGCCGGCCGGCGTCGCGCCGACGGCTTCGATCGTCGTGATCTTGCGGCCCGCGACGGCCGCGACCGGCAGCACGCACGAGCGCGCGGCGACGCCGTCGAGATGCACGGTGCACGCGCCGCATTGCGCGATCCCGCAGCCGAATTTCGTGCCGGTGAGGCCGACGACGTCGCGCAGCACCCAGAGCAAGGGCATGTCGTCGGGGGCGTCGACCGTGCGGGTTTCGCCGTTGATGTTGAGGGTGACCATTCAGCCTCCGGGCCGGTGTATTGGGGAAACGACGCGCATCGCGCGCCGCGCGGGGTTTTCGATTTCGTCGCTGTCTTCGCCGTTGCCGGGCGAGACGGCTGCCGCGCGGCCCGGGTCGGGACGGGCCGCGGCGTGGGTGCTGCGTTGTTACTCGGCCACGTCGATGCCGGACAGCACCTTGATGACCGGCGGCGCCGCGAACCAGTCGGCCGATTTCACGCGGAATTCGCCGAAATACGGGCTCGCGAGGTGTGCGTCGAACGCAGCCTGGTCGTCGTAGATCTCGTACAGGTGCAGGTTGGGCGAACCGTCCTGTTCGCGGAACAGGTCGTAGCGCCGGTTGCCGGGCTCGGTGCGCGTCTTCGCGACCATGCTGCGCAGTTCGGCTTCGGCGGCCTCCGCGTGTTCGGGTTTCAGGTACAGGGAAGCAATCACGTGAAGCGCCATCTTGTCACTCCTTTTGAATCGAAATCGAGCATGCCACAAGCCGGCGTCGCGCGACGCCAGCGTGCAACCGTCATGGTTTGCCGTGCCGCGGTATCAGGCCAGTTCGTCCGGGCCCACGCGCACGACGACCTTGCCGAAGTTCTTGCCGGCCAGCAAGCCGATCAGCGCTTCCGGCGCGTCGGCCAGGTCGGGGACGACGTCCTCGAGCGTCTTCACCTTGCCCTGCGCGACCCATTCGCTCATCTCCTTCAGGAACGGTGCATAACCAGTCGCATAGTGGTCGAGGATGATGAAACCCTGCATCCTGATGCGCTTGCGCAGGATCGTGCCCATCAGTGCCGGCACGCGATCACGGCCGGTCGACACCGCGGTGTCGTCGTATGCCGCGTCGTTGTAGTGCGCGATGATCCCGCACACCGGCACGCGCGCGTGATCGTTGAGCAGCGGCCACACCGCGTCGAACACGGCCCCGCCGACGTTCTCGAAATAGACGTCGATGCCGTTCGGGCATGCGTCCTTCAGCTTCGCGGCGAATGCCGGGTCGCGGTGATCGACGCACGCGTCGAAACCGAGCGTATCGGTCACGTATGCGCACTTGTCGGCGCCGCCCGCGACACCGATCACGCGGCAGCCCTTCAGCTTGGCGATCTGGCCGACCACCGCGCCGACCGCGCCGCTCGCCGCCGCGACGACCACGGTTTCGCCGGCCTTCGGCTCGCCGATTTTCAGCAGCCCCGTATAGGCGGTAAAGCCCGGCATGCCGAGCACGCCGAGTGCATACGACGGATGCGCGACGTCGCGGCCGAGCGGAATCAGGTCGCGGCCGTCGGACAGCGCATAGTCCTGCCACCCGGCGCCCGCGACCACGAGGTCACCTTCGCGGAACGCGGGCAGGTTCGACGAGACGACCTGGCTGACGGTGCCGCCGACCATCGGCTGGCCGAGTTGGGCCGGCGGCGCATAGGACGGTGCATCGCTCATCCGGCCGCGCATGTACGGGTCGAGCGACAACCAGACCGTGCGCAGCAGCACCTGGCCGGCACCGGGCGTCGGCACGGCACCGGATTCGGCGCGGAAGTTGCCCGGTGTCGGCGCGCCGACCGGGCGCGAATTCAGGACGATCTGGCGGTTTGCGGTCTTGCTTTGCGGCATGTAAGTCTCCGTCAATAGAAATGGACGTGCTTCGTGGGCACGATCGGATCAGGGGCGGACCAGCGGAGACGCCCGCATGCTGCAACGTCGGCGATCGGGCCGTCGCTGCTGCGTGCGGGCGCTTGAAACAATCGGGAACAGCGTAACGCGGCGTGGCACGTTCGTCATATTGGTTTGAGTAGACCAGTCGTCTAGATGCGGGGCAAAAACAAGGCGCGCCGATGCGCGCCCGGGTTACGACTGCGCTCCGCCATGCTCGGCCGGCGGCAGGTTCAGCATGCGCCGCGTTTCGACCATCGCCCTTTCGAGCGGCTTGCGGTCGCGGTGAATCTTTTCCAGCAGCGTCGCGCCCAGCCACATCTCGTAGAGGATCGCGGCCGTGTGCGACGGATCGGCGATCCCGCTCAGCGAGCCGTCGGCCAGGCCGGCCTCGATGCCGCCCGCGAGCCGCTCGATGATCTGGCTCGTGCCCTGCCGCAGCACCGCGCGCATCGCTTCCGACAGATCCGACACTTCCGCGCCGAGCTTCACCGCGAGGCACTTGCCTTGCGGATCGTCCGCGCATTGCGTGTGCAGCCAGTTGCGCCAGTACGTCATCAGGCGCTCGGCGCCGGTGCCGGCCTGATGCTTGAGCAGGTTGTCGAGATGCGCGTGATAGCTGTCGAAATACGCTTCGAGCAGCGCTTCGCCGAATGCCTCTTTCGAGCCGAAGTAATGGTAGAACGAGCCCTTCGGGATGCCCGCCGCAGCGAGAATCTCGTTCAGGCCAACCGCCGAAAACCCCTTGTGGAGCATGATCGGCTTGGCGATATTCAGGATGTGCTGGCGGACTTCGGCGCCCGAAGATGCATTCATGGTGGCGTATGTTAGCAACGATTAGACCGGTCGTCTAGCGGCATCGGCCCGGCATGTTGAGCGGCACTTTACCCGATCCCCGGCGGGCACCCAAACGTTGCGCCGGCTTTCCTCGTTCCCGCTCCGCGTTGTCGCGCGTGCGGCGTCACACGCACGACTCGGTTTCGTCGCAGGCGTTTCATCGATCTCCCGCATAAATACGCGCGGCGCATGCGCCGGCGGGCTGCGCACTTTCCACCGGCATTGCACACGTGTGCAATGCGCCGGATCGTCGATGTAGCCCCCCAAACCAGTGACCAGGAACGCCCATGACCGCTTCGAAGCCCGAACGCCCGTCCGCGCCGAACCGCCGGCGCTTCATCCAGCGCGGCGCCGCGCTGACCCTGTCGCCGCTCGTCGGCACCCTGGCTGGCTGCGGCGGTGACGGCAGCCCGACTGCCGCGTCGTCGTTCGCCGCCGGCGCCGCGAATACCTCCACGCGCAGCTACGGCATCGCCGACCGCTCGATTACGATCAACGTGGTCAATGCGATTCCGTCGACGACGCTCGCATACGGCAATGCGGCGAGCCAGAGCGGCTCGCCGCCGCAGGCGTCGCAATCGACGATTGCGACCGGGCAATCGACGGCTGTCGGCGCGTCGAACAGCTGGGGCGATTGCACGGGATCGTTCGGCCTTGCCGGCGGCGACGCGTCGTTTGCGATCTCGTACACGCATCCGTTCGGGTCGCAGCCGACCACCGTCAGCGTCACGCCGTCGGCAGGTTACGTGTCGGGCGCCGACGCCGCGACGTTTCCCGGTCACGACTCGGTCGCGAATCTCACGCTGTATCGCGGCGTCGCCACCGCGAACGGTGCGTGGGTTGCCCCGCTCGCGCAACTGGCTACGCCGCCGGGCAACAACTGCCAGGATTTCGCGAACAGCATGTTCGGCAGCAACGTGCGCACCGCCGCGGCGATCCAGTCTGCGTACCAAAGCACGGGCTCGCTCGGCTACGTGCCGCCCGCCGACTTTACCGGCGGCCAGCTCGCGGGCTTCGTCGCGCAATGGGTGCAGCGCTGGCAGAACGGCTCGGCGTATGGCGTGCTGCCCGCTGCCGATGCGCAGCTGATCGATGCGTTGAAGCAGTATGTATCCGGCGCATCGAATGCCGGCCCGCTGACGATGTGGGTGCCGCAGATCGCGTGGCAGGCCGGAACCGATCCGGCGGTGTTCGCGCTGACGGGCTATCGCGCGTTTCCGTTCGTCGATGCGCAGGGCAACTGGATCGCCGGTACGCTCTCTGCGTTCCTGACGCTGCTCGCGGCCGGTTCGCACATCGTCGCGATCAGCGCGACGAGCGACCTGCCGGCAGGCGTCACGATGCAGGCGTTCGACAGCTTCATGGGTGCGAGCGGGCTGACGACGTCGACGGATATCGGCAACTCGCACTACGCGTCGGTCCTGAACACGACGGGTCGTTATTACTTGAGCGTCGGCAGCGATTTCGCGCCGGCGAACTGCGGGCTGATCCTGTCGTTCCTTTATGGACGCACGGTGAACAACCTGCTCGCGGGTGCCGGCACGTACAACACGTTCATCCAGCTGGAAGGCTGGCAGGCCGGCGGTTCGCGGCACAACGCCGACTATGCGACGTATCAGCAGACGCTGTGGAACATCTCGACGTACGGCGCGTCCGCGTATAGCGAAAAGCGCGCGACGTCGATCTTCCTCGCGCCCGCCGGGTGGACGCCGCAGGTCTATCAGACGACGCGGATGATGCCGTACGTCGGCGCCTATGCGCAGTCGAACGGTACGCCGCAGGGCTGGTTGAACACGTCGCTCGTCACGATTCCGGCAGATGCGCCGGCGCTGCCGTCGCGGTATGTGTCGAGTTGAGCTGTTGCGGTGGGTGGGCGAGCGATCGCGCTGGTGGGATTCGGCTCTTGCCTGCTTGTTGCGGGATTAGGGCGTGCGCCGCCATCGGCTGATGCACGATTGCGGCCGCGCCGTCAGCGCGGCACTTCGTCAGCACGCTTCCTCGTGCGCGCCCGTCGCTCATCCCGTTGCGCAGCCGGTGCCGCCTTGGCACCGCGCAGCGGCGCGCGGCGCACGAGCACCGTCATCTCGCGCCGCAGTGCATCGAGTTCCTTGGCGCGCGCCGCATCGGTCGCCTGCGCGGCGTCGAGCTGCCCCTGAAGCACGCCGCATCGATGCAGCGCGTCGCCCAGTTGTGCCTGCAGCGCGGCAACATCTTTCCGCTGCTGCGCATCGCGCTGCTCCGCGCGCGATGTCATTGCATCAAGCTCCTTTTGCAGTCGCGCGGCGGCGAGCCGCTCTCGATCGATCTCCTGGAGCGCCCGCTTCTCCGACGCACGCAAGCGTTCCTCGGCTCGCCCGGCATCGTCGCGCAGCCGATCGAGCTGGGTGGTGAAATCCGCGCGGGCCTGCGCGAGTGCGCGGTCGCCCTCCGCGTTGTCGGCCGTCAGGCGCTCGATGTCCGCTTGCAGCGCTTGCCGCGATGCTTCGTCGGCCGCCCTCGCCTGCTCCAGTTCCTGAATGCGCACCTGGGCGGCCAGCAGCGCGGCCGTGCGTTGCTCCAGCGCGGTTTCGGTACGGGCCAACTCAGCCTGCAGCGTCGCGACTTCCGCCTTCGCCGCCGTCCGCTCGGCTTCGACTTCCGCGCGCAATGCGTCGAGCGCGGTGGCCGCGTCGGCGCTCGACCGATTCCAGAGCGCCGCGACCAGTTCGCCGGCGGCGGCCTGCAGATCGGCCGGCAGGTCGGGATGCTCGATGCGGACGCGGCTCTTTTCCCGCAACTCGGCCCAGAACTCGCCGAGCACGGCTGTCGGTGTGCTCATGCTCCCCTTGCGGACGAGCTGGTACAGGCGGTTCGCGGTGGGCGTGATGCCGAAGCGGAAGAACAGCAGCGCGCAGGCTTCGCGATACAGCTCGCGGGTTTTCGGGAAGTCGGCCTTGAGGCGCTCGATTTCGGCGGTCAGGCGGGATTCGTCGGCGGCGAGATCGGACATGGCGGATTTCGGTGGAAATTTCGTAAATAATATAACGTAAACCGTTAAAAATCCAATTTATCACATCCTGTAATTTGACATTATTTCTATAATGTCGAGATCGCGGAATATCGGTATGTCCCCGCCGGTATGCGGCGCGCGGCCGTCGGCCAGTACGGTGCTCGCCCGGTGGCGTCAAGCGCGCTGCTTCAGCAGCCCTGCCAGAAGGGTCAGTGCTTCCGTCAGATCGTCGAACGACGGGCCGCCGAGGCAAAGTCGGATCCCGCTCGCCCGATCTTCCGGGTTCACCATCATGGATTCCGGAGGGGTCAACTTGATACGCATCGCTGCAGCGACGGATGCGACACGATTGGCAGCATCGCGCTCCATCGGCAGCCAGGCGTTGTAGGCGCCGGGATGCGAGACCAGTTCGCTCGCGCCGAGCAGAGAGATGGCCAGATTGGATCGACGCCGCGCCTCATGGTGCAGATCCCGCTGGATCGAGGAGATGACGTCGGTGGCCAGCCATTCCTCAACCACTGCGCAAGAGAGCGGCGAAGGCGCCATTGGCAGGTCCCGCAGCGCGTCCTCCGCTGCGTCGTTGAGTCCGGCCGGTAGCGCCAGCACGCCGATCTGCAAACCGGGGCCAAGCGATTTGGACAGTCCGTTCACATGAAAGGCGATCTCGGGCGCCAATGCCGCA
The DNA here is from genome assembly GCF_000466765.1 of Burkholderia sp. AU4i. Taxonomy (NCBI): domain Bacteria; kingdom Pseudomonadati; phylum Pseudomonadota; class Betaproteobacteria; order Burkholderiales; family Burkholderiaceae; genus Burkholderia; species Burkholderia sp. AU4i. The sequence goes on from NZ_ASSI01000186.1 coordinate 25,438, forward strand.
AGCGGTGGCGAAGCCGGCTCTGCCGACGCATAGACGCCGTCCTCGATGATCCACGCGCCCTCCCGGCGGCAAATATCCACGATGGCCTGCCTTCGTTCCGTGCCCATCGTCGCAGTGGTCGGGTTGTGCAGCGTCGGCGTGAGATAGACCGCCTTGCTGCCGGTCGACGCGGTGCCGTCGAGTGCATCCGCCAGTGCCCCCGGCACGATCCCTTGCGCGTCGGTCTCGACGCCTTGCATCCGATATCCGTTGCGCCGAGCCAGCGCGATCGCGCCAGGATAGGTAATCCGTTCGGTCAGAAGCAGTCCTTGCGAGCCGCAGGCAAGATCGAACGCCAACGATAGCGCCTGGCGGGCGCCGCTCGTTAGCACCAGATGCGACGGTTCCACCATCAGGCCCAGCGTTTCGAGCCAGCGAGCCAGCACACGTCGGTGCTCCATATGCCCAGCGGGCGGGGCATAGAGATTGAGGTGGTCCGCGTCGATCTTGCGTGCGATCCCCGTCAATGTTCGCGCCAGCAAGCGAGCGTTGAGCATGGCTGGCGGCACATTGGACGAAAGGTCGATCTGGCGATCCTGATGCGCCTGGCGAATCGCCACGAAGGTTCCCCGGCCCTTGATGCTGCGCGTCAGGCCGCGCCGTTCAAGCGCGGCATAGGCTTTCGTCACCGTGCCAAGGCCAATTCCCAGTTTCAACGCGAGATCGCGATGAGCGGGCAGGCGGTCGCCTCCCGTCAGCCGCCCCTCGACGATGTCGTCGGCCAGGGCCAGGACCAACCGCTCGGCGGTATTCGCCTCGATGTCGGCAAGCCGTGGTGACCAGGGAGATTGCAGGAGCATGTTCGTCGCCTAGATATTAGTGTCACGTGACACTATTTATATAAACAACAAGCGTAACATGTGCGATGTGATTGGATGAAGTCATGCATTTCTGGAGGCGCCTGATCGCCATGATGGGCGCGTGGAGAGTCAAATGTTCAGCCATGTAACTGTTGGGGCGCGTGATCTTGGGCGGGCAGGCCGTTTCTATGACGCTGTACTCGCTCCGCTCGGACTTAAGCGTCGCGTCGTCACGTCCGATGGCGGGCCTCCGGCGCTTTGCTGGGTAACCGGTCAAACGCCGCTGCCGCGCTTCTATGTCTACATTCCTTACGATGGCGAGCCGGCGACCATCGGCAACGGCAGCATGGTCGCCTTTCTGGCCCCGTCGCAAGAAGCCGTGAACACGGCCTACGCGAAGGGCCTTGAGCACGGCGGGACGGACGACGGTGCACCCGGGTTACGCCCCCGCTACGGTGACGGCTACTTCGGCGCGTATCTGCGCGACCCTGACGGGAACAAGATCCATATCGTTCATCGCGGAGACCTCCAGCCATAACGCTGGAGACGCCCCGCATCTCTGGAGAAACTCGAATGATCGCCAGTCAGATCGCACTCGCCTACGGCACCTATCTCATCGCCACCGCCAGCCCCGGGCCGAGCAACATGGCGATCATGGGAACAGCGATGCGTGACGGCCGCCTGCCTGCCCTCGTTCTGGCGGCAGGCGTCATCACGGGCTCACTCTTCTGGGCGGTCCTGGCGGCGACCGGCGTTTCCGCCGTGCTGGCGGCCTATGCCGAGGCGCTTTTCGTCATCAAGATGGTGGGTGGTGTCTACCTGCTCTACCTGGCGTTCCGCACGGGCAGGTCGGCGCTGAAACCGGGCTCCGACTTCGCGAAGATGGAACCGGGACGCTCGACACCTCGCTATCGACAGCTCTACCGCCAGGGCATTCTCATGCATATCGGAAACCCGAAGGCGGTTCTGGCCTGGATGGCGATCATGTCACTTGGGCTTCCGGAGCACGCCCCCGGCGGTACCTTGCCGGCGATCATCGGTGGTTGCGCGTTCCTCGCCGTCATCGTGTTTGGTGGTTATGCGGTCCTCTTCTCGACCGCTCGGATGATCGCCCTTTATACCCGCCTCCGGCGCTGGATTGAAGGCACGCTCTCCGCGGTGTTCGCCGTTGCGGGAGTCCAGCTGCTTGCCTGGCAACGTTGATCCCGGCTTGTCGGCGCCCTCACGAACTGATCTGAATTGAAAGAGCGATGCCATGACCTTTGCGATCCATATGATCGATGTCTTCGGCGCCGGGCCGTTTTCGGGCAATCCGCTGGCGGTCGTTATCGGTGCCGATGCCCTGGCAACGGATGACATGCAGCGGCTGACGCGGTGGTTCAACCTGTCCGAGACCGCTTTTCTCTTGCCGCGCACGCATCCTGAGGCTGACTACCGGGTCAGGATCTTCACCCTGGACAGGGAGATGCCTTTTGCCGGGCACCCGACGCTCGGCAGTTGTCATGCGTGGCTCTCGACGGGCCGCGTGCCGAAGCGCGAAGCGGAAATCGTCCAGGAATGCGGCGCCGGGCTGGTTCCGATCCGACACAATCACGAGCGGCTTTCCTTCGCCGCCCCGCCGCTGATCCGCTCCGGCGCGCCAACACAGGATGAATTGGATCAGGCTCGGCGACTGCTGGGGATCGAATCGGGCGATATCCTTGATGCCGCCTGGATCGACAACGGCCCCGGATGGCTGGGCATCAGGCTGGTATCGGCGGAGACGGTGCTTGCCCTCAATCCGCTCCGCAGTTGGCCCGGCCGGATCGATGTCGGCGTTATTGGCCCTCATGCAACAGGCGGCAACGCGGCCTTCGAGGTTCGCGCCTTCTTCAGCGACCATCTGGGCGCTATCGTCGAAGATCCAGTTACTGGAAGCCTCAATGCTTCAATGGCGCAGTGGCTGTTCGCGACAGGTGTGGTTGAGGACGACTATGTCGCCGCCCAGGGGACACGCCTCGGCCGCCATGGCCGCATTCATTTGACCCGCGACGAGGCTGGCCAAATCTGGGTCGGCGGCAAGACTCGCACGCATGTCGAAGGCCGGCTCCACGGCCTTTGAAAAGGCAAACGAGAAAGCTGCAACCTGATGTTCGGCCGCCCCGGCGCACGCCGGCAACTTGTCTCGCATCTGTGTGGGCCGCGGAGGCCGCCGGATGCGCATCGCTGACTGGTCGCGTCGCGACCGTCGCCTGTCACCGATCTGCCACCGTCGCCCGGTAGCGTTCGGGGCTGACCCACGCTTTCGACAGACGAATCCGCCATGCAGCGCACGTCGCGCGCCACGCCCCACGTTTATGCGGCCACGTCCCGTGCCCTCGCCGCCAGCCTTGCGATCAACCTGCTGCTGCTCGTCGTCGAGACGGTCGCGGCATGGTCCGCGCATTCGTCGGGGTTGCTCGCGGACGTCGCGCACGCGGCGATCGATCTCGCAGCCGATGCGCTGATCCTCGTTGCATGCCGGCTCGACGCGCGCCTGCCGCCGGAACGGCGCCCGACCTGCGAACCGCTTGCGCTCGTGGGCCTCGGCGCATTGCTCGTGGCGACCGGCGCGCAGATGATCTGGCACACGACGAACCGGTTCGCTGCGCCGCCCGTCGTACAGCCGGGCATGACGACGCTCGCGCTCGTCGCCGTCACGCTCGCCGGCAAGGCCGCGCTGTCGCACTGGATGCTGCGCAAGGCACGCGAGACGGGCTCCGCGCTGCTCGAGGCGAGCGGCTGGCATGTCCGGACCGACGCGCTGGCGTCGCTGCTGGCGGCGCTCGCGATGGGCGCGGCACGGGTCGGCTTCGGCCGGCTCGACGATCTGGCCGCGCTGGCGATCGGCGCGCTCGTGATCCGCACGGGCGCCGGTTTCATCCGGCGCGGTTGCGCGCAGTGGCCGGCGCTGGCGTCGTGGGCGGGTCGTGAACGTGCCCGACAGCGCCTGCGTCGGGCATCCGGTCTCCGCGAGCGGCTGCGCTGAATGAAGGAGCGGCTCGCGCAGGTGCGAGCCCTTTTCGCATGATGTCGCCGCCACGGCGTGACGCGTGACGCGTCGATCGTTGTCGATGTATCGCCCGACGAATGCGGCCGGTTCCGATGAATCGGCGTCGGCCGTCGCTTACCCGAGCGGCACGACGCTCCCGAGCAGAATCCGCACGAGCGTCGCCTGGCGCGTGACGCCCGTCTTCGAGAAGATCGCCCGCAGGTGCGTGCGCGCGGTGTTCTTGCTGATCCCCGATTCCTCCGCGGCCTCCTCGAGCGTCAGCCCGTTGGTCAGCAGCAACGCGAGCGACGTCTCGGCGGGCGTCAGGTCGAACAGCTTGCGGATGATTTCCTGCGCACCCTGCGGCTTGCGGTCGGGGTCGCGCAGGAACAGCGTGACGGCCGGCCGCCGCTTGTTGTCCTCCGACCAGTCGGACAGCAGCACCGTGCGCACCAGCAGCCCGAGGCGCGGCTTGTCGAAGCTGCGCGTGATCGGCATCGCCTCGACGGTCGCCGCGGCCGTGCCGTGGTGCCCCATCACCGCGTGGCGGATCAGCCGCTTGAGCGTGCGGTTCTCCTGCGCGTCGGTCGCCTCGATCGTGCCGCGCGCAATCGTCAGACCGTTGTTCTGCTTCAGGATCTCGTCGGCGACGCTGTTCATGTCGATGATCGTGCCGTTCTCGTCGAGCGTGATCGTGCCGATCTGCATCCGGTTGATCGCGTTCGCGTAGATCGAGCGTTCGACCTCGGCCGTGTCGAGCCGCGAATGCAGCTCGACCGCACGCTTCAGGTGCGGCAGCAGCAACGCGCAGATCGCCTTGTCGCGCGCGGAGAACTGCTTCGAAGCGTGGTTGCGGCATACGCGGAACCGGCACTCGACGCCCGACGGCGTGCGCAGGTCCGCGCCGAGGATGTAGCGCACGTCCTGCGGCTTCAGGAACTGCTTGTACAGTTCGCTCGACAGCCAGCCCGTGTCGCCGAACACGTCGTCGACCGTGACCACGCGATCGGCCGGCAGGCCGACGAACGGATCGAGCGAATAGTAGTAGTTGTTGTACGACGCTTCGCCGTCACCCGGCACGACCGGGCCGTATTCCGATGCGTGCACGGACAGCGGCGCGCGGCGGTCGCTCGCGGCCGCACGCAGGATCAGCGTCACGTAGTTGGCCTGCAGCAACCGGCGAACCAGCTCGAGCGCGCCCGCCCACGGCGGCGTTTCCAGCGGGCCCTGGTAGATGCGTGCCATCAGCTCGCTGAAATCCGCGACGCCGATGTCGGCTTCGTCACTGGTTGCCTGGCTCTCTTGCGGAGCCCATCTCGTCTCCATCAGCACGCTCCATCCTCCATACGACATGTTTCCGACGCGACCCAACCGCGCCGCCATGATTAAGACGCGTCTAAATTCCGGCGTCATCGGGAGATTCACTGAATGGTGAGAATTGGCCATCCGGGCGAACCAACCATCGTCCGATCGGATGATGTGGCGCCCTGCCCGCTACGCTGGAATGCCCGTCAGGCCGTGCCGGCAAGCGTCCGGCGCGGACTCAGGGAAAACCGCGACACGGGTTTACCTGATTCAAACCGTATCCGATTCAGACAGGAGTCCCCATGCCGCTCGACCCACAGGCGCAGGCGCTGCTCGCCGCGTTCGCCCAGGCACCCGCGATCGATTTCGCGCAGCTCACCGTTCCCGCGTATCGCGCGAGTCTCGCCGCCGGTGGCGCGTTCGCCCCGGGCGATGCCGTCGCCGCGGAAGAGGACTGGCCGATTCCCGCATCGGGCCGTCAGTTGTCCGCACGGCTGTATCGGCCCGCTGCCGACGGGCCGTTGCCGCTGACGGTGTTCTTCCACGGCGGCGGCTTCGTCGCGTGCGGCATCGATTCGCACGCGAACCTGTGCCGCAGCCTCGCGGCCCGTGCGCGCACGCTCGTGCTGTCGGTCGACTACCGGCTCGCGCCCGAGGCGCGTTTTCCGGCCGCCGCGCACGACGCATGCGACGCCGTGCGGTGGGCCGCCGCCAGCGCGCGCGATCTCGGCGCACGCGCCGGCGCGCTGGCGGTTGCCGGCGACAGCGCCGGCGGCAATCTTGCGGCGGTCGCCGCGCTGCAGTTGCGCGGCTCGGGCATCGCGATCGCGCACCAGTTGCTGCTGTATCCGGTCGTCGATTGCGCGACCGAGCATCCGTCGTACGAAACGCTCGGCAACGGCTATTTCCTGACGGCGGACATGATGCGCTGGTTCAAGCGCCACTATTTCGACGACGGCGCCGATCGCGCGTCGTCGCTTGCAAGCCCGCTCGCCGCGCCGGACGTCGCGGGCGCGCCGCCGGCGACGATCGTCAGCGCCGAATTCGATCCGCTGCGCGACGAGGCCGAAGCGTATGCGCTGCGTCTCGCGCAGGCCGGCACGCCGGTGACCGTCGTGCGCTGGCCGGGCCAGCTTCACGGTTTCGCCAGCATGCTCGGCGCGATCGATGCCGCCGACCGCGTGCTGACCTTCGGCGCCGACGCGCTGCGCCGCGCGTTCGACGCGACGGAGGCGCCATGAGCGTCGCCGGCACGCTGGAGATCGTCGACGAGCTGCGTGCGGGCCGGATGGTCCTGCTCGTCGATGAAGAGGATCGCGAGAACGAAGGCGATCTCGTGATCGCGGCCGATCACGTGACGCCGGAAGCGATCAATTTCATGGCGCGCTTCGGGCGCGGGCTGATCTGCCTGACGCTGACCGCCGAGCGCTGCGAGCAGTTGCGCCTGCCGCCGATGGCCGATCACAACGGTACGCCGTTCGGCACCGCGTTCACCGTCAGCATCGAGGCGGCCGAAGGCGTGACCACCGGCATTTCGGCGGCCGATCGCGCGCATACGATTCGCGCGGCGGTGCGGGCGGGCGCCCGCCCCGACGACCTCGTCCAGCCGGGCCACGTGTTCCCGATCGCCGCGCGCCCGGGCGGCGTGCTCGTGCGCGCGGGGCACACCGAGGCCGGCTGCGATCTCGCGGCGCTCGCGGGGCTCACGCCCGCGTCGGTGATCTGCGAGGTGATGAACGACGACGGCACGATGGCGCGGCTACCCGAGCTGAAGGCGTTCGCCGCGCATCACGGGCTGAAGATCGGCACCATTGCCGACCTGATCCATTACCGGCGCGAACACGAATCGCTCGTCGAACGCGTCGGCGAGCGGCCGCTGCATACGCCGTGGGGACGATTCCGTGCGATCGAGTATCGCGACACCGTGCACGGCGCGCCGCATCTCGCGCTCGTGCGCGGCGAGCCCGATCCGTCGACGCCGGTGCTGACGCGCGTGCACGAATGCCATTCGCTGCTCGACCTGCTCGATGCGGAGCCGTCCGCGCATTCGTGGCCGCTGCATGCCGCGCTGCACCGGATCGACGCGGCCGGCTGCGGGGTCGCGGTGCTGCTCGACTGCGACATGCGCGGCGACGCGATGCGGATGCCGGCCGGCCATGCGCGGCGCGACGGACGCGTGACGGGAATCGGCTCGCAGATCCTGCGCGAGCTCGGCGTGCGGCGGCTGAACGTGCTGTCGAGCCCGTTCCGGTTGCCCGCGCTGTCGGGACACGACCTGGAGATCATGGCGTTCATTCCGCTCGGCGACGACGATCCGGAAAGCGTGCGAAGCGCGCATGCGAATCCGCTGCGGGCGGCGTGACGCGTTGCCGCGGGATGGTCGGCGGGTCACCCGCTTGACAGGCTATCGTTTGTTTTTGTTGAATACAGTCTTTGGTTTGTATTTTGACAATACATGCTGTAGATTGTATTTTCCGATTACAAACGATCGCCTGTCATTCCGCGGAGCGCCCGATGGCCTTTCCTGTCCAGACCCTGACCCAGTTGCGTCCGATACTCGTCGGCTTCCGGAAATCCGCGGGGCTCACGCAGGCGCAATTGGCCGCCCGCCTGGGCGTCACGCAGCAATCCTATGCGCAGCTCGAAGCCAACCCGTCGGCGGTCAGCATCGAGCGGCTCTTCAAGGTGCTGAACACGCTCGGCGTGCGCATGACGCTCGCGCTGGGCACGCAGGACGCTTCGGTGGCATCGGCCGATCCTGCGCCCGATGCCGATGCCGCGCCGGCGGTTCGCCAACCCGCCGCGAGCAAACGCAAGCCGGATGCGGCGCGCGGCACCACGGCCGCCAAAAAACCAGCCCGGCCTGCGGCCGGCGCTGCCCGCAAGCGGCCCGCGACGGCAACAGCCGGCAAGCCACGGGTTTCGAAGCGGGAGGACTGGTGACGATGGCCACGCGTGCCCGTCACGACCGGCTCGACCTGTGGATGAACGGCATTCCGGTGGGTTACTGGGAAGTCCGGCGCGGCGTCGAGCGCCTCGTCTACCTGCCGGCCTGGCTCGACGATCCACAGGGGCGGCCGTTGTCGCTGTCGCTGCCCTTCACGCCCGGCAACCAGCCGCACCAGGGCGCGATCGTCGCCGATTATTTCGACAACCTGCTGCCGGACAGCGAGCCGATCCGCCGCCGCATCGCGCAGCGTTACCGGCTCCGGTCGACGGCGCCGTTCGAGCTGCTCGCGTCGATCGGCCGCGATTGCGTCGGCGCGATCCAGATGCTGCCGCCCGGCGAAACGCCCATCGATCTCGAGACGATCGACGGCGTGACGCTCGACGATACGGCCGTCGCCGAGGTGCTGCGCCACGCGACCGCCGCGCCGCTGCCCGGCCATGCGGAGCCGGAAGGCGACCTGCGCCTGTCGATTGCCGGCGCGCAGGAAAAGACGGCATTGCTGCGCCAGGGAAACCGCTGGCTGCGGCCGTCGGGCAGCACGCCGACGACGCACATCTTCAAGCTGCCGCTCGGGCGTGTCGGGAACATGCAGGCCGACATGCGGACGTCCGTCGAAAACGAGTGGCTGTGCGCGAAGCTCGTCGCCGCGTACGGCTTGCCGGTCGCGGCGTGCGACATCGGCCGGTTCGACGACCAGAAGGCGTTGATCGTCGAGCGCTTCGACCGGCGTGCTTCGCGCGACCGCACGTGGATCCTGCGGTTGCCGCAGGAGGACATGTGCCAGGCGACCGGCACGCCGTCGGGCGCGAAATACGAGTCCGACGGCGGCCCGGGCATCGACACGATCATGGGCATCCTCGCCAATTCGGCCGACGCCGCGCCCGACCGGATGAATTTCTTCGTCGCGCAGCTCGTGTTCTGGGTGCTGGCGGCGATCGACGGGCATGCGAAGAACTTCAGCATCGCGCACCTGCCCGGCAACACGTACCGCAGCACGCCACTGTACGACGTGCTGTCCGCGCATCCGATCATCGGCACGCGCCGCAACCAGCTCCCGCCGCGCCGCGCGCGGCTCGCGATGGCCGTGTGCGGGAAGAACCGGCACTACGTGATCGGCGAAATACAGCCGCGCCACTGGGTCGCACAGGGCCGACGCGTCGGCCTGACCGAAGACGACGTGCACGCCGCGATGGCGGCCGTCGTCGCTCGCACGGAACCCGCGATCGCGGAAGCCGCGGCGCAGATCCCGGCGGAATTTCCGATGGACGTCGCGGATGCGATCTTCGACGGGATGCGTCGTCAGGTCCGCAAGCTCAAGGCAGGCGATCTCGCGTGACGGATCGACGGCGGTCGGTCGGGTTCGGGGCGGGTTTTGGCGTCCGGTGGCGCGCTTCGATGTACTGAATCGGGCGCCCGCCCGGAACGGGTTGTGCCGGGCTCGTCCACCCGGACGATGCGCGCCCGCACCACCGCCGCACAATGGTCGCCGTGCCCAATCCCGCCCCCGCCCCCTCATGGAATCCGCCGACCTCACGACCGCGTTCAGCCCGCTGCAGATCGGCCCGCTGACGCTGCGCAACCGCCTGATCAAGTCAGCCACCAACGAGGGCATGACGCCGAACGGCGTGCCGTCGCGCGCGCTCGTCCGTTTTCACGAACGCATCGCCGAAGGGGGCGCCGCGCTGACGACCGTCGCGTATTGCGCGATCAGCGACGACGGACGCACGTTCGTCGACCAGGCACGGCTCGACGTGCCGACGGTCCGCCAGTTCCGCGCGCTGACCGATGCCGTCCATCGCCACGGCGCCGCTGCATCCGCGCAGATCACGCACGGCGGCTGCTTCACGTTCCTGCCGTCGCTGTCGACCCGGCGGCCGTTGAGCGCATCGGGCGGCTTCAACAAGGTCGGCGTGATGAGCGGCCGCTTTTTGAAGCAGGCGATGACGCGCGACCAGATGTCCGCGATCGCCGACGAATTCGCGCAGGCCGCACGCCATGCGCGCGACGCCGGCTTCGATGCGGTCGAGATCCACATGGGGCATGGGTATCTGCTCAGCCAGTTCCTGTCGCCGCTGTACAACCGCCGCCGCGATGCGTACGGCGGCGACGCGGCACGGCGTGCCGCTTTCCCGGCCGAGGTGCTGCGCCGCGTGCTCGACGCGGTGGGCCGCGATCTCGCCGTCGTCTGCAAGATCGGCGTGACCGAAGGCGTGCGCGGCGGCGGAACCGCCGACGACGCATGCGAGATCGCGCGGCGGCTCGAAGCCGAAGGCGCGCACCTGCTCGTGCTCAGCGGCGGGATGAACGTCGAATCGGTGTGGCAGTTGTTCGGCAGCCCGTTGCCCGGCGACGCGCGCGCGAACGCCGACAACGCAATCGTGCGCGCGGCAATGGCGCTGCAGAAACTCACCGAGCCGAAGATGGGCGCGTTTCGCGAGATGTATTTCCTCGAGCACTCGAGGAAGGTGCGCGCGTCCGTCCGGATGCCGCTCGCTTACCTCGGCGGCGTACGTTCGCGCGGGAACGTCGAGCTGGCGATGCGCGAAGGGTTCGATGCGGTCGCGCTCGCCCGCGCGCTCGTGTTCGAGCCGGATTTCGTCAACGGACTGCGCGACGGCCGGCTCGCGCAGTCGGGCTGCACGTCGTGCAACCGTTGTGTCGTGTCGATGTACACGCCGGGCGGCACCGCGTGCGTCCTGCACGAGCCGAACGACCCCGCGCCAAACCGGGTGCCGGCCGCCGGCACGTGAAGCGCGACGCGGGGCGCGGGACGCCCGATGCGGGCGCCGGCGCTGCTCAGCCGGCGTCGCGCGCGCGGGCGAGCGCCGCGAGATTGCCTTCGCCGAACCCGTGGTGCCCCTTGCGCTGCACGATTTCGAAGAAGATCTCGCCGGGCCGGCGCTTGACGAAAGTCTGGAAGAACAGCCTCGGCACGCCGTCGCCGCCGATCTCGCCGTCGACCAGCACCGCGCGACGGCGCAGCGCGTCGAGATCGACACCGTGGCCCGGCAGCCGCGCGTCGACGTCATCGTAATAGCGGGCCGGCGGCTCGATGAATTCGACGCCGTTCGCCCGCAGCGCATCGACGCAGGACAGGATGTCGTCGGTCGCCAGCGCGACGTGCTGCACGCCCTCGCCCGGATGGTCGGGCAGATACGCGTGCATCAGCTCGGTGCGCCGCGTGCCTTCCTCGTAGACCGGAATCCGCACCGCGCCGCACGGCGACACCATCACACGCGATTCCTCCGACACATGCCAGTGCGCGTCGATTTCGTGGATCTCGCGAAAATGCAGCAGGTCGTGGTAGAAATCCAGCCACTCCCGCATGCGCCCCGCACCGACGGTCTGCGTGAAATGATCGACCTGCTGCAGCCCGACGCCCACGCAGTCGAGATCGGTATGCGCGGTCGCGATGTCGATCGGCCGGAAATCGATGTCGAAGATCGAGATGTCGCCGACGCCGCCCCGCTGGCCGTCGCGCCCGCGCCAGCGGTCGACGAAATAGAGGTGCGAATCGCCGATGCCCTGGATCGCGGGGATCTTCAGCTCGCCGACCCCGACCTTCTCGCCTTCGAACGCCCACGCACCGAGCTCGATCGCCCGCTCGAACGCGCGCCGGGCACTGGCCACGCGCAGCCCGATCGCGCAGACACCCATCCCGTATTCCTCCGCGTAGCGCGCGGCGAACGAATCGGGCTCGGCGTTGATCAGGAAATGCATCTGACCTTGCCGGTAGAGCGTGACGTTCTTGCTGACATGCCGCGCGATCGCCTTGAACCCGAGCTGCTCGAAGCGCTGAGCGAGCGCCTCGGGCACGGGCGCCGCGAATTCGACGAATTCGAGGCCGGCCATCCCGAGCGGATTGGCAGCCGGATCGGCAACGGGCGGCGTATCGCTGGACAGGGGGTGGGAATTGCCGGGCATTCCAGTCTCCGGGGGCATGCGTTCGATGGGGATGGCGCCCGTCGCTGGCGGCAAGCGCGGCCAACGTGGCGACCGCATCCGCTCCGAACGGGCAAGTTCTCAATGCTGCAGATTTTAACCAGATCGTTCACGGCGGCACACCCTGGCCAAACGGGATATCGTCGCACCGCCTAGTGCAAACCCGAAAAGCGTTCGATAATCGCACGGACTTGTACGATAATCGCGCATCTTGTCCGATTGGCCAATTGCCGCCGTACGGCGCGCGCCCTATTCTCCGTTCACTCATCGACTTCAATGCAGCATCGGACGCGGCGCCGCCACGATTCCACGATGCGCCGTGCCAGGAGACACCGCCATGACCCCAACCTTCGACACCCTCGACGCCGCCGCCAGCGCCCGCGTCCGCAGCCAGGCCCGCAAGGCCGCGATCGGCAGCTTCGTCGGCGCCGTTGTCGACTGGTACGACTTCCTGCTGTACGGGATCGTCGCCGCGCTCGTATTCAATTCCGAGTTCTTTCCGAAAGTCAGCCCGACGATGGGCACGCTCGCGGCGTTCGCAACCTTCGGCGTCGGTTTCCTGTTCCGGCCGCTCGGCGGCATCGTGTTCGGCCACTACGGCGACCGGCTCGGCCGCAAGCGGATGCTGGTCCTGACGGTGATGCTGATGGGGCTGTCGACGGTCGCGATCGGCCTGCTGCCGGCATTCTCGACGATCGGCTGGTGGGCACCCGTGCTGCTGGTGCTGATGCGCGCGATCCAGGGGTTCGCGGTCGGCGGCGAATGGGGTGGCGCGGCGCTGATGGCCGTCGAAAGCGCGCCGAAGCAAAAGAAGGCGTTCTACAGCAGCGGCGTGCAGGTCGGCTACGGCGTCGGCCTCGTGCTGGCCACGGGCATCGTGTCGATCCTGAGCCATACGCTCGGCGAGGCCGCGTTCAAGTCGTGGGGCTGGCGCCTGCCGTTCGTGTTCAGCATCGTGCTCGTGCTGATCGGGCTGTGGGTACGCAAGAACATGGACGAATCGCAGGAGTTCGTCGAGAAGGTCGAACACGGCAACCGCAAGCTGCGCCTGCCGGTGCTGGAGGCGCTGACGCGCCATCCGAAGGCGTTCCTGCTGATCATTGCGCTGCGGCTCGCCGAGCTGTTCACGATGTACATCGTCACTGCGTTCGCGCTCAGCTATTCGACGACGAACCTCGGCATGTCGCGCGACCTGTTCCTGAACATCGGCCTGCTGGTGGGGGCGGTGAGCTGCGTGACGATCCCGTGTTTCGCGTGGCTGGCCGACCGCTACGGCCTGCGCCGCATCTACCTGATCGGCGCGCTGATCGGCGTCGCGTCCGCGGTGCCGTTCTTCCTCGCGCTGGAGGCGCGGTCGATCGCGTGGATCGTGATCTTCTCGATCCTGCTCGCGAACGCCGCGCACGACATGGTCGTGAGCGTCCAGCAGCCGCTGTTCACCGAGCTGTTCGGCGCCGAATACCGCTATAGCGGCGCGGGCGTCGGCTACCAGTTCGCGAGCGTGGTCAGCGGCGGGTTCACGCCGTTCATCGCGGTCGGCCTCGTCAGCGTGGCAGGCGGCTCGTGGCACCTCGTCGCCGGTTATCTCGCGGTGGGCTGCCTGATCTCGCTGATCGTCGCCGCGCGGATGCGGGCAGCGCAGTAACGACCCGATGGCCGGCCCCCACCGTGGCCGGCCATCACGCATCGCTCGATGGCGGCCGCCAACGGCGTCGCTCGTCGCGCGCGCGACGTCAAACACTGTCAGTTATACGCCCTGATTCCCCCTTTTCCCCTCTGAACATTCCACGCCGCCCGCCGACCAATGGCATCATATGGGCCTACGTCAGTCACCGATACGCCCCCATATCATGTCGAATCTCATCGTCCACGGCGGCACTCCGCTGCGCGGGGACATCAAGCCGTCCGCGAACAAGAACGCCGTCCTGCCGATCCTGTGCGCCACCCTGTTGACCGACCAGCCGTTGCGCCTCATCGGCGTGCCGGACATCACCGACGTGCGCAAGATCCTCGACATCTTCCGCACGCTCGGCAGCGACGTGTCGGTCGACTTCACGACGGGCCTGCTCGAACTCCACCATCGCGACACGAAATTCGATCCGGCCGTCCATCGGCTGCCGGAAGCGATGCGTTCGTCGATCATGCTGATTCCGCCGCTGCTCGCGCGCTTCGGCGTCGCGCGCCTCGAGAACGACGTGAAGGGCTGCACGCTCGGCGTGCGCGAGATCGATCCGCACGTCGAGGTGTTCGAACGTTTCGGCGCGCACATCGAGCGCACGCCCGATTCGCTGATCGTCCGTACCGACGGCCCGCTGACGGCCAACGATCACTGGCTCGACTACGCGTCGGTGACGACCACCGAAAACTTCGCGCTGTGCGCGACGACCGCGAACGGCACGTCCACGCTGATGAACGCCGCGTCCGAGCCGCACGTGCAGGAGTTCTGCCAGTTCCTCGCGATGATCGGCGTCGCGATCGAGGGGATCGGCACATCGCGGCTCTGCGTGACGGGCGGCGGCACGCTCGGCGGCGGCGAGTTCCGCTTCGCCGAGGATTTCCACGAAATCGCGACGTTCCTCGCGCTCGGCGCGATCACCGGCGGCGACATCACGGTACGCAACTCGTCGCCCGAACACTTCCCGCTGATCGACCGCACGTTCGCGAAGTTCGGCGTCAACGTCACGCACCGCGACGGCTGGTCGCGCGCGGAACGCGACGGCCCGCTGCGCGTGCGCCGGCCGTTCACGCAGAACATCCTCACCAAGGTCGAAGCCGCGCCGTGGCCGTACCTGCCGGTCGACCTGCTGCCGATCTTCATCGCACTCGGCGTGCGCGCGGAAGGCAGCGCGATGTTCTGGAACAAGGTCTACGACGGTGCGCTCGGCTGGTCCGGCGAACTGTCGAAGTTCGGCGCGCACGTGCTGCTGTCCGATCCGCACCGGCTGATCACGTTCGGCGGGTTGCAACTGACGCCGGCCCGCGTCGAGAGCCCGTACATCATCCGCGTCGCGATCGCGCTGCTGATGGTGGCCGCGAGCATCGAAGGCCGCTCGGAAATCATGAATGCGCTGCCGATCCGCCGCGCGCATCCGCATTTCGTCGAGAACCTGCGCTCGGTCGGCGCGAACGTCGAATGGACGAGCAGCGAGTAAGACCCTGAAGGTACGGCGTACGCCACACGAGCGCCGTACCGCCACCCGCACCCGGTTGGCGGCTGTGTCAGCCGCCTTCTCCCGTCTCTCTCCCGCCGCCCGCTCCCCCGTTACTCGCCGCCCCCGCAATCGGCATCGCCGGCGCCCATGTGGTCGAACCCGTAGAGCATCACGGCCGTCGTCCCGCGCGCCGGGTTGCTCGGGCGCTTCGCCAGGCTTTCGTCGAGCGGGGACGACGGATACTGGACACTCGTGTCCATCAAATTGCCCGGCGCCGAGCGCAACTCCGCGTCGGTCAGCTGGCGCGCTTCCGCGCGCGGCAGCCCGAACGCCTTGCGCACGTCCGCTTCGTTCCAGGTTCCCTTGAGCGTGACGGTGACCATCTGCAGATCGCCGTGCTCCCAGTCCAGTTCGACCTTCGTCGCGAGCGGATGCACGCTGGCCGCGAGCCGGTCGGGGAACACCGGGCCTTCGTAGTAGGCCTTCGTGTTCCCGCACGCATCGCCGGTATTCCGGTACTTCTTCAGCGCGCAATTGAAGCGCTTGTCACGGTAGCCGAAGGTTGTTTCGACGTAACAGCCGAATTTCGGCGACGTCATGCGCGGCCACGCACGCACGTCGACGGACGGCTTCGGGAGGGGCGTGCCGGACGAAGGATTCGCCGCGGCAAGGAGCGGCACGGCCGCGACGAGCACGGCCAACACGGATTCGCGAATTTTCATTGTTGTGGTCCAGTGGAGCCGGCGATTCTAGCGCGCCTTCGCCAGCGAGATCGTCCCGGCAATGCAGCGGAACAGCGGCAAGGCCCGCGACATGTCTTCCACACAGGTCGCGCATGTCAGCGCCGATCCGGTAGCTCTGCGTATCGCCGAGCGCCATGTACAGCCTGTACGCGCTCATGATCGGGGCCGATCTTCGGCGAATACGCGGTTTCCTGCCCCTTCACGCCACCGCCGAGGTCGATCGGCGTCACGCGCTCGATCACGCCGAAGATCGAGATCGTCGACTCGATCTACGCCTTCAGGTTGGCGATCGCCTCCGGTGAAATTCGCGCGATAATCGCCCACTCACGCGCGATTACCGCGCACCGAGACGCCACCTTCCGACGATGAAAAAGCCCGAACTCGACCGACGCGACTGGATTGCCGGCCTCGAAAAAGGCCTGGCGATCCTCGAGGCGTTCGACAGCCAGCACGCGCGCATGACGCCCACCCAGGCCGCCGCGCGCACCGGTCTCACGCGCACGGCCGCGCGGCGCTATCTGCTGACGCTCGAATCGCTCGGCTACGTGTACACCGACGGCAAGCTGTACGGCCTCACCCCGCGCGTGCTGCGGGTCGGCTGGTCGTACTTCGATTCGGCGCGCCTGCCGCGCACCGTCCAGCCCTATCTGCAGCAACTGAGCGCGTCGCTGAACGAATCGGCGTATGTGAGCGTGCTCGACGGATGGGAACTCGTGTTCATCGCGCGCAACGGCGTGTCGCGCGTGATGACGACCGGCTTCGTGCTCGGCGCGCGCGTGCCGGCGCCGCTCACGTCGCCGGGCGTCGTGCTACTCGCCCACCATCCCGATCGCGAAGCCGTGCGCGCATGGCTCGACGACACCGAACTGCCGCCGTTCACGCCGCACACGGTCACCAACAAGGCGCGCCTGCTCGAACAGGTCGACCAGGCACGCGACGCCGGTTTCGCGGCGATCGAACAGCAATTGCAGGTCGGCGTGCGCGGGATCGCGGTGCCGCTGAAGAACCGTCACGGCGAAGTGGTCGCCGCGCTGAGCACGAACATGCCGATCGGTGCGGAGACGACCGACGCGGCCGTGCGGCGCGTGCTGCCGCATCTGCAGGAAGCCGCGCTCGCGATGCTCAACGTGCTGTAGCGACGTGCCGGCACGGAAAAGCCGCGCCCCCGTCACTTGATCCGCCACCACCGCGGCAGCAGATCGCGCACCTCCCGCCGCCGGTAGCGGTCGTCGATCAGATGCACGACGCCTTCGTCGTGCTCGGTGCGGATCACGCGCCCGGCCGCCTGCACGACCTTCTGCAAGCCCGGATACAGGTACATGTAGTCGTAGCCGTTGCCGAAGCGCGCGTCCATCGCACGCCGCATCTGCTCGTTGACGTCGTTGACCTGCGGCAGCCCGAGCGTCGCGATGAACGCGCCGATCAGCCGCTCGCCGACCAGGTCCACGCCTTCCGAGAACGCCCCGCCCAGCACCGCGAAGCCGACGCCGCGCCCGCCCGCGTCGAAGCGCGCAAGAAACGCGTCGCGCTCGCCTTCGGTCATGCCGGGCGCCTGCGCCCAGACGGGCACATCCGGGTGCCGTGCCTGCATCAGCGCGACCACGCGCCCCAGATAGTCGAAGCTGCTCAGGAACCCGAGGTAGTTGCCGGGCCGCGTCGCGTATTGCGCGGCGATCAGGTCCACGATCGGTTCGAGCGACCGGTCGCGGTCGCGCCAGCGGGTCGACACGTGGCTCGCGACGCGCACCGTCAGCTGCTCGGCGCGGAACGGCCCGTCGACGTCGAGCCAGCCCGTGTCGCCGGGCAACCCGAGCGTGTCGCGGTAGAAATGAAACGGACTCAGCGTGCCCGAGAAAAGCACGGTCGCGCACGCGGCTTCGTAGCGCGGCGCGAGAAAGCCGGCCGGAATCACGTTGCGCACGCAGAGCGTCGACTGGACGCGGCGCCGGCGGCCGGCCGACGCAACGCCGTCGAGCGCCGGCTGGCGCGGCATCGGTTCGCCGTGCAGCGTCGCGTCGAAGATCGACGCGCTGTCGAACGCTTCGGCAAGCACGCCGAACTGGATCGCCTCGAAATGAAACCGCAGCAGCGCGTCGCCGTTCGCGCGCGGCGCGTCGGCCAGGTGCTCGCCGACCGCCGCGACGAGGTTCTGCAACGCCGACACGATCGGGCCCGGGATCTCCGGATACGCGGCATAACGCTCGGCCTGCGCGCGATTGACCGTGCCCCACGCGCGGGCAAGCCGGTCGAAGGCCTTGCGCAGCGCGGCGGGTGCGGCCTCGCGCGCGGCCGCGAATGCGAACGGATCGAGCGATGCGCTGTACATCTTGCGCGCACGATCGAGCAGGTTGTGCGCTTCGTCGACGAGCACGCCGACGCGCCACTGGTTCTGCTGCGCGAGCGTGTGCAGCATCGCGCTGCCGTCGTAGTAGTAGTTGTAGTCGCCGATCACCATGTCGGACCAGCGCGCGAGTTCCTGCGACAGGTAATACGGGCAGACGTCGTGCGCGAGCGCGGCCGCGCGCACGGTGTCGCGGTCGAGCAGCCCGGCCTCGATCGCCGCGTCGCGCGCGGCCGGCAGCCGGTCGTAGAAACCCTTCGCGAGCGGGCACGACTCGCCGTGGCACGCACTGTCGGGATGCTCGCACGCCTTGTCGCGCGCAACGAGTTCCAGCACGCGCAGCGGCAGCGCGGGCGTGCCGGCGCCGAGCGTCGCCGCCGCTTCGAGCGCGAGCGCGCGGCCGGGCGTTTTCGCGGTCAGGAAGTACACGTGGTCGAGTTCGCCCTCGCCGCAGGCCTTCAGCAGCGGAAACACGGTGCCGAGCGTCTTGCCGATGCCGGTCGGCGCCTGCGCCATCAGGCAACGATCGTCGCGGGCCGCGCGATAGACGGCCACTGCCAGCTCGCGCTGGCCGCTGCGGAACTGCCCGTGCGGAAACGCGAGCGCGCGCAGCGCCGCGTCACGCGCCGCGCGATGCGCCGTCTCGCGTTCGGCCCAGCCGACGAAGCAGGCGCACTGCTCGGCGAAGAACGCCGCGAGCTCTGCCGCCCCCAGCGTTTGCGTCAGCACCGTCTCGCGCTCGGACACGATGTCGAAATAGACGAGCGCGACGTCGATTTCAGCGAGATCGCGCGCATCACACATCAGGTGCGCGTAGACCTTCGCCTGCGCCCAGTGCAGTGCGCGGTGGTTGGCCGGCATCGCGTCGAGGCTGCCGCGGAAGGTCTTGATTTCCTCGAGGCGGTTCGCCACCGGATCGTAGCCGTCCGCGCGGCCGCGCACGGTGAGCGTGCCCCACGTGCCCGTCAGCGCGATCTCGGTTTCGTAGCGCGCGCCGCGGTTCGACGTGACCGCGCCGTGGCCGGCGATGCCTTCGAGCGCGGTGGGCGCGGGCGTGAAGCGCAGGTCGAGATCGCCGCGCCGCGCGGTGAACTCGCACATCGCCCGCACCGCGACGACGTAGCTCATGCGGACAGGCCCGCCGCCTCGACGGGCGCGACGTCCGCGCCGGCCCATTCGACATCGATCACGCGCACCGGAATGCCGTGCGCGACGCAGTATGCGAGCCAGCGCGTCTGGTTGTCCTGCAGGCGGTCGCCGGGGCCCTTCACCTCGACCAGTTCGTAGCGGCGCTCGCCGGGCCAGAAGCGGACGAGATCGGGCAGCCCCGAACGGTTGCTGCGGATATCCGCGAGCAGGCGCGTGAACCACAGCCGCAAATGCTCCGGCGGCAGGCACGCAAGCGCCTCGTCGAGCAGTGCGTCGCTCAGCACACCCCAGAACACGAACGGGGATTGCAGCCCCGCCTTCGTCACGAAGTGCCGGCGAATCGTCTCTCGATAAGCGCCCGAATCGAGTTGCGCGAAGCACGCGGCGAATGCATCCGCACGGCGCGCGGCGAAATCGGGCGCGTGCAGGTCGGCCGGGCCGCGCTGGAACGGATGGAAGAACGCGCCGGGTACCGCGGCGAACACGGGTTCCCAGCACAGCAGCCCGAACAGCGAATTGATCAGCGCGTTTTCGACGTAATGAACCGGCGAAGCCGGTAGCGCCAGATGGTCGCGCACCGCGAATTCGACACTGACGAACGCATCGGGGCGCGCGAGCACGAGCGTTTCGCGCGGCACGTCCGCCGCCGGGGCCGCCCGTTCGACGCGCTGGCCGAGCCGGCGCTGCAGGCGCGGCAGCATGCGCTCGACACGCTGGCGCTCCTCGTCGCTCTCGAAACCGCCGCGCGCCCCGAGCGCCAGCGCGAGCGCATCGTCGTCACGCCCGCAGCGTTCGAGCACGCGGATGCGCCGATGGCGGCTGCCCGGCCAGGCGCTGCGCACATACGCGTCGAGCGCGCCAGCCCAGTCCGCCCGGCGCTCGCACGTCTGCCCGAGGGCGAACAGCAGCTTCGCGCGACGCGTCGCGAGCCACGGCTGCGCGCAGCCGACCGCATCGATCGCGCGCACCAGGTCGTCGAACGGCAGATCGTCGGGCCAAGCGTCGAGCGCATCGCGGCACGTCTGCAGCGCGAGATACGCGTCGACGTCGCCGCGCTGCTGGAACGCGCGCGACGACGGCGCGATCGGCACGCTTTCGTACTGGAACACGCCGAGATCGGCGAGCACGAATTCGCTCCAGTCCTGGTGGAGATTGCCGAAGAACATCAGGCGCAGCCGGTCGCACAGCGCGCCGACCGTCACGCGCAGCACGCGGTCGCCGGCCTGCGCGCACCACGCTTCGAGCGGTTGCGCAACGTCGTGCGCGGGCCGCAGCCGTTCGAGCCACTCGGGCTTGCGCTCGCCCGCATGCGCGGCGAGTGCCGGGAAGATGCGCAGCAGATCGGCCTTGGTCGACAGCGCGAACAGTTCGTCGAGCGTCAGCGCGGGGGCCGGATCGACCCAGCCGAGTTCGACGAGCGGTGCGGCCGCGTCGAGCGCGCAGCCGATTTCGTCGTACACGAGTTTGCTCGCGCGGAAATCGGACCCGTTGCGCATCAGCATCCGGACGAGCAGCGCGCGCGACGCCTGCGGCAGCGCGGCGAACTGCCGGACGAACGCGTGCTCGTGCGCATCGAACAGGTCGTCGTAACGCGCGCCGAGCCAGGCCAGCGCGCGTTCGAAATTGGTCAGGTAGTAAAACGCCGGGGGCGTCGGCGAAGCAGGCGTCACGGGGATCGATCACTGTACATTTGTACAGGTCGGAATCATATCAAATGTGACGGGAAATGCCGCTGCCCCGATCGCCTCCCTGCTGCCCGGCCGTGCTCAGAACTGGTAGTTCACCGACATGTCGAACACGCCGTTGGTCGACTGCTGCGTGATCGGGCTGCGCGCGGCGCGGCCGACGAGCTGCTCGATCGCACCGTCGATCGTGATGAACCAGTGCTTGTTCACGAACCAGGCCATGGTCACGCCCGCACCGTACGACTTGATCCCGGCCCCCGACGAATACGCCGGCAGCCCCGAACGCGCGGCGGCTCCCTGGTTCACGCCGAACCAGCTGTTCATGTAGCGCGAATCGGCGAACGACACGGTCGGCCCCGCGAACCAGAAGAAATGCTCGTTGCTGCCCGGCAGCGGCATGTACGCGGAGAAATCGCCGACCCAGCCGTTCGAGCCGCCGATGCTGCGCCGGATATCCGCGCGCAGCACGAGCGGAAACTCCTTCGAGATCACGTAATCGGCCGCCAGTTTCATCACCGGTGCCGCGTTGATGTTGTCGAGGCCGTTCAGGTGCTGGATATCGTCGGCCGAACGGCGCCCGAGGTCGTAACCGACGGACAGGCTCACGCGCCAGTTCGGCCCGCGCAGCACGTTCGCGCCGAGCCCCTCGCCCGTCGACAGGAAGAACAGGTCGCGATAGCGGATGTCGAGGTTCGGGCCGCCCATCACGCGATAGCGGTCGGAGCCCGCATAGCGCGGCTGCAGCGTCATCGCGGCGCCCACGCTGATATTCCACGTGGAAATGTTCGGGTCGAACAGTTTTTCGAGCGGCACACCCGCCGAGTATTGCCACTCGCCGAGCGGCGAAGGCGTCTGGGCCGACGCATCGCGGGTGCCGGCCGCGGCAAGTGCCGCGCATGCCGACAGGCCGGAAACGAACCGGCGTGCGCCGGGTGACAGCAACAGGCGAGCAACTGTGGCCAAGGTGGTCTCCGTCGGTTGCGTGAAACGAACCTGAGGGAAAGCGCATCGCGCCTCTTCGGCCGCAGCGGCTGCCAGGCTGCGGCGCGAACGTAGCGTGTGCTGAATTAACGGACATCCTACGCGACGCGCACGCAGACGCAAAGCGCCCGCTGCGCGCGGGCACTTTGCCCCGCGTGGGGATAGCGGCGAAGCAGGGATGAATCAGAATCGTTCGACGTGATAGTCGCCGGCCAGCGCGGCCGGGCTGCGTGACGACATCATCCGCGAGAAGCCGTCGGCGAGCCGACCGAGCGCCAGCTGCTTCTGGCTCGCATCCCAGTGCGTATAGGTGTCGTACGCGGCATCGTCGAACGACACGGTGACGGCAACCGGGCGCCCGCTGGCGCGAAAGCCGATCTGCAGCACGCCGCCCGGCAGTTCCTCGATGTGATAGCGCAGCGAACGCGATTCGAAATAGCGGCCCAGCACCTGAGCGATCGCGCGCTTGTCTGGCGATTGCACGTGAATGTCCATGACGGTCCTCCTTTTCAAGGTTCGCGCGGCCGGTCGCGGCGCACCGCTTCCGCCCGGCATCCGCATCGGCGGCGGGTTCGACGGCGGGTCGCCCTGCGGCAGCCCGTCAGGCACCGGCGGGTCGACCGGATCGTCGTGTCCGGGCGGCGGCGGGTCCGGGTCGACGTCGGGAGTCGTCGGCTCGGGGCGGTGCAGCATGGATGGTGTCTTCATGTCGCTCCTGCGCGGCGGCGTGCGCATTTCGATGGCGCCGCGAGCGCGCAAGCAGCATGCCTGCTGTCGCGCCGCGCCCGTCGGCGGCTTCGCTCAGTCGTCGTAGGCCGCCATCACCAGCCACATCGTGCGTCCTTCCGCGGTCAGTCGCACCGCTAGCGCGTACGGGTCGGACGGCGCGCATTGCCCGACGAGCGCCCGCTGCGCGCGCGCCGGGCCGTCG
>NZ_ASSI01000187.1:0-29595 GCF_000466765.1 Burkholderia sp. AU4i
ACCACTCTTGACGTTAGCTCCTGGCACGGCCACCATCAGCGCATCGCTCCATGCGGGCGTGGCGACGATACCGTCGCCCACTTCGTCGGATTGAGCAAACCCTACGTCATACAGATCGCTATGCAGCCCCTTGATCTGTTGCGATAGGGGCACCTCGAAGAACCGGATTTCGACCTCGGGTTCTTCCTGGCGGCAAAGTACGAGCAACGCAGAAAGGCGCGACGGCGTGATGCCGTCGGACAATGCCACGCGCAACTGGCCATGAAAACCGTTTGCTGCCGCTTTCACGCTATCGCGTGCCTGCTCCAAGGCGGAGAGCACGCGGCGCACGTGCTCCAGAAACAGCTCGCCCGCACGGGTCAGCCGAGTGCTGCGCGTGGTGCGGGCAAACAGCATCACGCCCAGTTCTTCTTCCAGTTCCTTGATGGCCCGTGACAGTGGAGACTGCTCGATGTGCAGCCGCTCGGCAGCGCGGGCGAAATGGAGTTCCTCAGCAACCGCAATGAAGCAGCGCAAGTGACGAAGTTCCATAGTCTTGTCCTTCCATGATCCATGTTGATTCGGGGGACGAGATGCACGCCTGCTGTAGCACCAGTCGAGCTGAGGCCAAATATTGAATAAACAATTATACATGTGTTCATATATTAGTCAAAGAAGCCTGCACCGTGCCGTGGTGATGTTCGATTGTGAGGAGATGAATGGTGCAAGCTGCACGAGGGCCAATGGGCATCGTGGAGGCCGCTTGCCAAAATAGTGCGAGCCCCACCGGGGCTCGCGAGATGCGGAAGGTGCTATGCCTTCAGGGGGAAAGCCCGAATCAGGCTGGGTTGATTTCCAGCGCGCCGCGGTTGATCTGGTCGCGCTCCATCGACTCGAACAAGGCACCGAAGTTACCTTCGCCGAAGCCCTCGCGGTAGTTGCCCTTGCGCTCGATGAACTCGAAGAACACCGGGCCGAGCAGCGGCTCGGAGAAGATCGGCCTCACGCTCACGGCCTACCTGAACGTGCGTCTCGAAAAGCACTCCGACTCGCACAAGCGCAATCCCATGGACGTGTTCCGCGCGTCGGTCCAGAAATGGCCGGAGGTCGTGGAATGCCATGCGCTGACCGGCGACATGGACTATCTGCTGCGGGTGGTCGTCAGGAACATGGCTCACTACTCTCGCTTCGTGCTCGACACGCTGCTCAAGCACCCCAGCGTGCAGGACTGCAAGACAAGCTTCGTGCTGGATCGGGTAAAGAGCACCACGGCCTTGCCCTATGAGCATTCGGCCGATTGGTGTAGCGGGGATGCAAATAGCGCTTGACCTTCCAACCGTGGCAAGGACCAGACTTCAAACACCCCAACCCGAAAGGAGTTTTCCATGCAATTCCATCTCGAAGACATGACCTGCGGCGGCTGCGCCCGCACCGTTACGAAAACGATCCAAACGATCGACCCCAACGCCAAGATCGTCACGGACCCGCCGACCCGCCGTGTCGAGGTCCAGACCTCGGCCTCGCAAGAGCAGATCGCCGCGGCCCTGAGCGAAGCTGGCTTCCCGCCGCGCGCGCAGTAACACCGCGTCGTGGCCGGCCTGCACACAGGACGGCCGATGCGAGCACGTGCGCTGCGCCGTACCTGGCGCGGCGCTCAGTGCATCCCAAGGTAGGCGACCTTGGCCCACATCCACAGGGCCATCGCCACCATCATCAGGTTCTCGGTCAGGGACACGAAGCCCAGCGGCACGTTGCTGTCCCCGCCCACACAGGCGCACTTGAGTTCCCGGCGATCGACATAGACCGCCTTGAAAACCGACACGGCCCCGACGGTCCCGATGAACAGCGCCAACGGAATCGACACCCACATCCCCACGCCCGCGACCATCAGGACGCCTGCGATGGCCTCCGCGAACGGGTAGAAATAGGCATACCGAACCCAGCGCTTGGCCAGCAGGTCGTAGTTGAGGAACATCGTCGCGAAGCCGTCCACGTCCTTGAGCTTCTGCAGCGCCAGGAGACACATGGCAAAGGCCACGAACCACTCTGCCGCCTGAATGCTCCAGAGCTGGCCGAAGGCCGCCCAGCTCGCCGCCAGCGCCATCGCGGCCGCCATGGCGAACAGCGCGATCACAGGGGTGTAGGTCACGGCGTTCTTGTCCTTCACGGACATGCCGAAGAATTTGCGCAGGTCGTCGTAGCCGCCCACGCGCCGCCCGTTTATGAAGACCTGGGGCGTGGTCTCGACGCCATGCTCCTTCTTGAACGCATCCGTCTGCTCGCGGCTCGCCAAGTGTTTGTCCTCGACCTCGTAGCCCTTGCGGTTGAGCAGATCGAGCGACTTCAGCCCGTAGGGGCAGGTATGGCCGGGCATGACCATCCGGTAGAGCGTGGCTTGTTTGGGCGCAGACATGCTGGACTTCTCCTGTGGGACTTTTCATGGGCCGGCCGCAGCGCCGACTATCACGGATTGAAGGACTTTGACGACATTTCCAGCCTAACCGGCGGTGGTGCAAGGGGGTGTAGGCATCTGGCTCCCGGGGCGGTCGTCAGGCTGCAACGCCGTCAGTCCTCCGTCTGCCAGAGCAACCCCGCCGCAGGCCGGCGCGCCCGCGGCGGCACGCTGGGTCCTAGTGGTTCTCCTTGGCATGGTTGATCGTGTACTTCGGGATCTCGACGGTCAGGTCCTCGTTCGCCACGATGGCCTGGCAGCTCAGGCGCGATTGCGCCTCTAGCCCCCAGGCCCGGTCAAGCAGGTCGTCCTCGCACTCCTCGACCTCGTTGAGGGAATCGAATCCCTTGCGCACGATGCAGTGGCAGGTCGTGCAGGCACAGCTCATGTCGCAGGCATGTTCGATCTCGATGCCGTTGTCTAGCAGCGCCTCGCAGATCGAGGTGCCGACCGGCACGTTCAGCTCGGCGCCCTCGGGCGCCAGTTCAGGATGGGGCAAGACGGTGATCTTGGGCATGGTCTCTCCCGGCTGCTCAGTGCGCACGCGGCTTCTTTGCCGCTGCGTTGCCACTTGCACGCCGTGGCACGGCGCCGGTGCGCGCTTCGGGCTCGTCGTCGCTGGTATCGAGTTGCTCCAGCGTGTGCAGGATCGGGCAGTCGGGCCATTCGTCGCCGGCGCAGCACCGGATCAGCGCCTTGAGCGTCTCGGCCATCTCCAACATGCTCGCGATGCGCCGGTCCAGCTCGGAGATGTGCTGCTGCGCCAGGCGCTTGACGTCGGCACTCCGGCGCGACTTGTCGTTCCACAGTCCCAGCAGGTCCGTGATCTCGGCCACCGAGAAGCCGAGGTCGCGCGCACGCCGGATGAAGTGCAGCCGGTGTACGTCGTCCTGGCTATAGGCGCGGTAGCCCGAATCGTTCCGGTCGGCCGGGGGAATCAAGCCGATCTGCTCGTAGTAGCGGATCATCTTGGCCGAGACCTTCGAGGCCTTGGATGCTTCACCGATGTTCATGGTGTTCCTCCTTTCTCAATGAGCGGTATCCGCCGCCAGCGGCGGCTGGAAGCGGCGCAGGCGCAGCGCGTTGCCGAGCACGAACACGCTGGACAGCGCCATCGCTCCGGCCGCGAAGATCGGCGACAGCAGCACACCGTATGCGGGGTATAGGACGCCAGCGGCCACCGGGATCAGGGCCGTGTTGTAGCCAAACGCCCAGAACAGGTTCTGGCGGATGTTGCCGATGGTGGCCTTGGACAGCGCGATGGCGTTGGGCACACCCTGCAGGTTGCCGGACATCAGCACCACGTCGGCCGACTCCACCGCCACGTCGGTGCCGGTGCCGATCGCCAGGCCCACGTCGGCCTCGGCCAGCGCCGGCGCATCGTTGATGCCGTCACCCACGTAGGCGATCTGGCCGTGGGTGGCCTTTAAGCGGCGCACGGCTTCGACCTTGCCCTCGGGCAGCACTTCGGCCACCACCTCGTCGATGCCCAGTTGCTTGGCGATGGCCTGCGCGGTACGCGCGTTGTCGCCAGTGATCATCGCCACCTTCAGGCCGAGCTGGTGCAGCGCGGCAATGGCCGCGGGCGTGCTGGACTTGATCGGATCGGCCACCGCGATGATGGCGGCCAGTCGGCCGTCGATCGCGGCGTACAGCGGCGACTTGCCCTCATTGCCCAGGCGCTCGGCCGTGCGAGCGAAGCCGCTCACGTCCAACCCCAGCTCACGCATGAAGCGATCGGCACCGACCTCGACACGCGCGCCGTCCACGGTGGCGCGCACGCCCATGCCCGTGACCGAATCGAAGTCTGTCATCGTCGGCAGCGCGATGCCACCTTCCACGGCCGACTCGACGATGGCGCGTGCGATCGGATGCTCCGAGCGCGATTCGACAGAGGCGACCTTCGCCAGCACCTGGTTGCGGTCAAAGCCGTCGGCAATCTCCAGGTCGGTCAGGACCGGGCGGCCCTCGGTCAGCGTGCCGGTCTTGTCCACGGCCACCACCTTGGCGTCCTTGAGCAGTTGCAGGGCTTCACCCTTGCGGAACAGTACGCCCATCTCGGCGCCCCGGCCCGTGCCGACCATGATGGAGGTCGGCGTCGCCAGACCCATGGCGCACGGGCAGGCAATGATCAGCACCGCCACGGCATTGACCAGCGCGAAGGACAGCGCGGGCGACGGGCCGAACACCAGCCAGACCAGGAAGGTCAGCACGGCGGCCAGCATGACGGCGGGCACGAACCACAGTGTCACCTTGTCCACCACGGCCTGGATCGGCAGCTTGGAACCTTGCGCCTGCTCGACCATGCGGATGATCTGCGCCAGCATGGTCTGACCGCCCACGGCGGTGGCACGCAGCGTCAGCGCACCCTTCTGGTTGACGGTGCCGCCGACCACGGTGCTGCCTTCCGCCTTTTCGACGGGAATCGGCTCGCCGGTGATCATCGACTCGTCCACGAAGCTGCGGCCCTCGGTCACTTCACCATCGACCGGCACGCGCTCGCCGGGGCGCA
This sequence comes from Burkholderia sp. AU4i, assembly GCF_000466765.1. NCBI lineage: Bacteria > Pseudomonadati > Pseudomonadota > Betaproteobacteria > Burkholderiales > Burkholderiaceae > Burkholderia > Burkholderia sp. AU4i. Next base: position 4,944 of record NZ_ASSI01000187.1, read on the forward strand.
CTTCCACGATGTCGCCCTGCGCCACGTCGTTGATCGGGATGTCCACGATGCGGCCGTCGCGCAGCACGTGCGCCTCCTTGGCCTGCAGGCCGACCAGGCGCTTGATGGCCTCGGAGGTGCGGCCCTTGGCCCGTGCCTCAAGAAAGCGGCCCAGCAGGATCAGCGCCACGATGACGGCGGCCGCCTCGTAGTACACGTTCACCGTGCCGGCCGGCAGCAGACTGGGCGCGAATGTGGCGACCATCGAATAGCCGAAGGCTGCGGCCGTGCCGACCGCGACCAGCGAGTTCATGTCGGGACCCAGGCGGAACAGCGCCGGGAAGCCCTTCTCGTAGAAGCGCCAGCCCGGAATGGCGAGCACCAGCAGGGTCAGCACGAACTGCAGATACCAACTCTGCTGGATGCCGATGGTGGAAGCCACCCACTCATGCATGCCGGGAATCATGTGCGAGCCCATTTCGAGCACGAACACAGGCAGCGCCAGCACGGCGGCCAGGGTCAGGTCGCGCTTGAGTTCGGCGCGCTCGGCGTCCTTCTTCTCGGCGGCTTCCTCGTCGGCCTGCGCGCCGGTATCCACCGGGTTGGCCTCGTAGCCGACCTTCTCGATGGCCGCGATCAGGTCCGCCACGGCGGCCACGCCGCGCACGGTGGCACGCTCGGTCGCGAGGTTGACCGTGGCCTCGGTGACGCCGGGCACGGCCTTGAGTGCCTTCTCGACGCGGCCCACGCAGGAGGCGCAGGTCATGCCCTCGACCGCCAGTTCGACGGTGCCAGCCGGCACGTCGTAGCCGACCTTCTCGACCGCCTGGATCAACGCGATGCGATCGACAGGACTGGCCAGGCGGATGTCCGCCCGCTCGGTGGCGAGATTGACGGACACGCTGTCCACGCCCGGCACCTTGGCCAGGGCGGCCTCGACTCGGCCGACGCAGCTCGCGCAGGTCATGCCCTCGATGGGTAGGCTGATCGCTGCTGCGGTGGCACGAGCATCACTCGTTATTGGCATGCTCATGGTTGTTTCCCATAGTTGATATTCGACATGGGGGAGCTTAGGGTTTACCATCGTGGGAAGGTCAAGCGCTTTTTTCGGGTACTGTCAGGTTTCAGAAATGGCCCGGCGCACGGGGGAAACGAGGGGCCTTGGTCGCCAGGCTCGCCCTGGTCCCGGGCTGTGCGCGCGCTCAAGCGGTCGCAGCCTCGTTGATCCTGAAGGGCACGAACAGCCGTTCGAGGGTAGGAATTTTTGAGAGATGACTCCACGCAAACCAGCCAGTGCCCCACCGAAGGGCCCAAGCACCGATCTGGCCTCCCTGTCACAGAATGACGTGACCATCCTGGCCGAGACTTTCCGGCTCCTGGGCGATCCGTCGCGGCTCAAGGTCATGCTGTGCTGCATGAAGGGGTCCACGTCGGTAAGCGACATCGCGGAAGCCGTCGAACTCTCGCAGTCGTTGGTCAGCCATCACCTTCGACTGTTGCGTGGAGCCCGTCTGGTCAAGGGCGCGCGCCAGTCCAAGCAGATCTTCTATGAGGTAGCGGACAAGCACGTGAGCCAGGTGCTGCTGGACATGGCCATCCACATCGTTGAGGACAACAGCGACGACTAGCCTTGGTGCGAAACAGCCCTTACCGCGTCCCGTGAGGCCTATCCTTTCGGCCAGATCCGGTGCAAGTCATCCACGACCAGCACGTGATGGTGCCCGCCTTGGTTCGCGTGCTGACGCAAGTGGGGGTGATCCGCCGACAGGTTCGGATGGTCATGGGCCAAGTCCGGCGGGTCGCTGGCCGGCCACAGCCGAAGCGCCAGCGCCACGCCAGCTAGGCCGATCAAGGACATGACGACGAACGTCGATTGCAGCCCCATGGCCGCGCCGAAGCGTCCGGCCAGCGGGTAGCAGATGAGCCAGCAGGCGTGCGACAGCGCGAAGTGGGCCGCGAAGATCGCTGGACGGTCCTCGGCGTGGGCCGAGCGGCGCAGAAGACGGCCGGATGGCGTCTGCGCCACGCTGTAGCCAAAGCCGATCACCAGCCACAGCGGCAGCAACAGCGCATAGCTCGGCAGCAGTGCGCCGATCGCCGTGCCCACGACGAGGACAGCGGCGCCGGTGAGCATCGCGGGTCGGTCGGCTACTTTCTCCAGTAGGGACGGCAAGACGAAGGCGGCCACCATCGAGCCGCCTCCGAACGCCGCCAGTGCCCACGCCACCTCGACTTCGCCCAGGCCGAAACGCGCCTTCACGAGCACCACCGTGTTCACGATCACCATCGCGCCGGCCGCCGAGACGGCCAGGCTGATCGCCAGCAGGCCCCGCAGGCGAGGCGTGGCGAGGTAGATGCGCGTGCCGCGCGTCGTTCGCTCCCAGATGCCGCGGCGCGGGCCGGGGACGGACGTGGGCAACCGCACGCTGACCACGAGAGCGGCTGAAACGAGGAAACCGAGCACCGTTCCCGCGAACAGGTTGTGAAAGCTGATGACGGTCAGCAGCGCGGCGGCCAGCATCGGGGAAATCAGGCTTTCCAGGTCGTAGGCCAGCCGGGACAGCGACAGCGCCTTCGTGTAGTCCTCTTCGTCGGGAAGGATGTCCGGGATGGTGGCCTGGAAGGTCGGCGTGAAGCCGGCGGATGCCGCCTGCAGAACGAAGATCAGCAGGTAGATCTGCCAGACCTCGGTGACGAAGGGCAGGCACAGCGCGACGGCCGCTCGCACGAGGTCCAGCGCCACGAGCAGCGAGCGCCGCGGGAGCCGGTCGGCGAAGGCCTGCGCGACCGGCGCGACCCCCGCGTAGGCCAGCATCTTGATGGCCAGCGCCGTCCCGAGCACCGCGCCTGCATCCGCGCCGGCCAGCTCGTAGGCCAGCAGGCCGAGCGCCACCGTCATCAGGCCGGTGCCGACGAGCGCGATCACCTGGGCGGTGAACAGGTGGCGGTAGGTGCGGTTATTCAGGACGGAGAGCATCGGACGGCCTCAGAGCAGTTTGGTCAGCGCCTTCATTTCGGTCAGAACGGAGTCCTCGTCATGGGACAGGCAGTGGTCGATGTGGTCGTGGATCAGGACGCGCTTGGCCGCCGTCACCGCGCTTTCCACCGCCGCGAGCTGGCGGGCGATGTCGAGGCAGGTTTCTCCCCCTTCGATCATCCCGATGACGTGCCGCAGATGCCCCTCGGCGCGCTTGAGCCGCTTCACCAGGTCGGGATGGGTGGTGTGCTTATGCATGTCTTCCATGCTGAAATCATATCCCCCCAGGGGGGATACTGCCACTGGATGTTAGATCAACGGCTGCTTGCCAGGCGGGGGGAATGGTCGCCGAGCCAGGCTAAGGCAATTGCCCGGAGCGGCATCCCGGCCGTGGTGAGACGCGAACACAAATGTGTACAACAATTCACATGAAAACATGTTCATGTGTTATATTTTGAGCCACAGTCAAAGACCCAGTTTCCCGAGGCCCCATGTCCCAATCCCACGCACATGACCATGGTCACGATCACGACCATGATCATGACCACACCCCGACCGTGACCAGCGCCAACGAGCGCAAGGTCCTGCTGTCCTTTTTCCTGATCTTCGGCTTCATGGTCGTGGAGGCCGTCGGAGGCGTGCTGTCGGGCTCGCTGGCCTTGCTGGCCGACGCGGGCCACATGCTGACCGACGCCGCGGCGCTCGCACTGGCCTACGCAGCATTCCGGTTCGGCCGCCGCGCGGCCGACAGCAAGCGCACCTTCGGCTACCTGCGCTTCGAGGTCATCGCCGGTTTCCTGAACGCCGTGACCCTGTTCGCGATCGTCGCTTGGATCGCCTACGAGGCGTGGGAGCGGCTGCAGGCGCCGCCCGTGATCCTGGCCGGCCCGATGATGATCGTCGCCGTGCTCGGCCTGCTGGTGAACGTGCTCGTGCTGTGGATCATGACCCGCGGAGAGACCGATCACGTCAACGTGAAGGGGGCCATCCTGCACGTGATGGGCGACCTGCTCGGCTCGGTCGGCGCCATCGTCGCTGCGATCGTCATCTACCTCACGGGCTGGACGCCGATCGATCCCATCCTGTCGGTCCTGGTCGCGGCGCTGATCCTGCGCAGCGCATGGAAGCTGCTCGCCAAGTCGATCCACATCCTGCTGGAAGGCGCGCCGGAGGATGCTTCGCCGGAGAAGGTGGAGCAAGGCCTGATGGGCGCCGTGCCGGGCCTGGCGGCCGTCAGCCACGTTCACGTGTGGCAGCTCACCTCCGGGCGCACGATGGCCACGCTGCACGTTCGCCCCAACGTGGACGAGGAAGCACGCGCCGTGGTCAAGCGCGTCGAAGCGGTGCTTCGAGAGCAATTCAGCATCGAACACGCCACGGTCGGGATCGACTGGAACTCGGGCACCGACGAGAACGTCTGCAGCTTGCAGCCCACGTCGGAGCGTCAGGACCACAGCGGCCACGATCACAGCGGTCATGACCACAGCGGGCACGACCACAGCGGCCATGATCATGGCAATCACAAGCATGGCGGCGGGCACAGCCACGGCCATGACCACGACCATTCCGCTCCTGGTCACAGGCATTGAGGCCGCGCGAGCCGGCTCGCACTCCACTTGAGGATTTGCATCCATGACGTCCCGCAAAACCACCAGCGCCGACACCGCGCAATGCTCGACCACCAGCCACGACGCGGCGACCGATGCCCTCGCAATGTCGCAAAGTGACGTCGCTGTTCTGGCCGAGACCTTCCGCCTGCTGGGCGACCAATCGCGATTGAAGATCCTGCTGCAGTGCATGCATGGCTCGGTCGCCGTGGGGGACATCGCCGAAGCGCTCGACCTGTCGCAGTCTCTGGTCAGCCATCACCTGCGGCTGCTGCGCGGTGCGCGCCTCGTGCGCGGCGAACGCCAAGCCAAGCACATCTTCTACAGCATCGCGGACCAGCACGTCAGCCAGGTGCTGCAGGACATGGCGGTCCACATTTCCGAGGACAAAGCCGACGACTGACCAGGCCCAAGCACCCAGGCGAATGGCAGGTTGCGAGGCGCCGGTACCCACGCCGCCGGTTAGCCTCAAGGACGTCCTCGATGCGGCCTGGGCGCAACACCCTGAATCGCGGGCCCTGCCTGGGCGCCGGGATGCCGCGCAGGCACAGCAATGGGCGGCGGCAGCTTGGACGCCTGAGCCTCCCGCGCTCGCAATCACCCACAAGACCGACCGGTTCAACCGCACAACGGCACTCGTGAGCTGGATGTCGGAGTGGCCACAGCGACGACGCGGGGTTTTCCCACCACCTTGTCCATGCAGCCTGCCCGCTAGGGCAACCCAAAGGGCTTGACCTTGCCTTCGTTGTAACGCCTAGCCTCCACACAAATTTCTGCAGAGCGCTTCGGAAGGGCCGGAGTCCTGCATCCAAGAAAGGGGCACTTCCATGCGTAAAAAAATCAGAATCGTTGTGGTGGCAGGCGTCATCGCAGCCGTCGGGGGCATAGCGATTGCCGCCCGCGACGCCAAGGACGAGGGCAAGGCCGCGGCGCCCCCGGCGGGCGCGCCGATGGCGCCGCAGGTGCCCGTGGCCGAGGTCATCACCCGCACGGTCGCGCCATCGGCCGAGTACACCGGCTTCCTGGCCGCGCCCAAGACCGTCGAGCTGCGCTCGCGGGTCGGCGGCGCCGTCGATGCTGTGAGCGTCCCCGAGGGCAGCCTGGTGCGCAAGGGACAACTGCTGTTCCAGATCGACCCCCGACCGTTCCAGGTCACGCTCGACACGGCTGCGGCGCAACTGCAACAGGCCGAGGTGCTGGCCAGTCAGGCCCAGGCCGACTTCGACCGCGCCGAGCGCCTGGTGGCGACCGGCGCTGTCGCGCGCAAGACCTACGACGATGCCGTCTCCGCGCGCAGTGCGCGCCAGGCCCAGGTGCAAGCGGCCAAGGCCGCCGTCGCTGCGGCGCGGCTGGATCTGTCCTACGCCCGCGTCACGGCGCCCATCGCCGGGCGCGTTGACCGCGTGCTCGTGACCGAGGGCAACCTGGTCAGCGGCGGTGTCGCCGGCGCGGCCACGCTGCTGACCACGATCGTGTCCATCGACCCGCTGCACGTGTACTTCGACATCGACGAAGCCACGTACCTCAACGTCGTGAGCCGCTCGCGGCCCGCTGCGGGCGCCGGCGGCAAGGCCTCGCTGCCCGTGCAGGTCGGGCTGACCACGGACAAGGGTTTCCCGCACAGGGGCGCGCTCGACTTCGTGGGCAACACCATTGACCGAAGCACCGGCACGATCCGCGCGCGCGCCGTTGTGCCCAACCCGGATGGGCGCATGGCACCCGGCATGTTCGCCCGGGTCAAGCTGTCCACCGGCGCGGCGCGCGAGGCCGTCCTGATCGACGATCAGGCCGTGGGCACCGACCAAGGGCGCAACTACGTGCTGGTCGTGGGCGAGAACAACCAGGCCCAGTACCGGCCCATCGAACTGGGGCCGGTGGTGGACGGGCTGCGCGTCATCAACGGCAGCCTGCAGGCCGGTGAGAAGATCATCATCAAGGGCCTCGTGCGCCCCGGCATGGCGGTCACGCCGCGCATGGTGCCCATGCAGCCGCCCGCGGCACCGGCCGCCGGCGCGGACCCCGCCAAGGCTGACGGCGCGGCCGGCTCGGCGGAGGCCCGCAAATGAATTTCCCCCGCTTCTTCATCAACCGGCCCATCTTCGCCATCGTCCTGTCGGTGCTGATGCTGATCGCGGGCGCGATCAGCTACTTCCAGCTGCCGCTGAGCGAATACCCGCAGGTCACGCCTCCCACGGTGCAGGTCACCGCTAGCTATCCCGGTGCCAACCCGCAAGTGATCGCCGATACCGTGGCATCACCGCTGGAGCAGGCGATCAACGGCGTAGAAGGCATGATGTACATGCAGTCTCAGATGTCCACCGACGGGAAAATGGTGCTCACCGTCTCCTTCGAGCAGCATATCAACGCCGACATTGCGCAGATCCAGGTGCAAAACCGGGTCTCGCGGGCGTTGCCGCGCCTACCGCCTGAAGTTCAGCGCATCGGTGTTGTCACCGAGAAAACGTCGCCGGACGTTCTCATGGTGGTGCATTTGCTTTCGCCTGGAGGTCGATATGATCCGCTGTACGTCTCCAACTACGCCACACTTCATGTGAAGGATGAGCTGGCTCGTACGCCAGGCGTCGGCGATGTCCTAGTCTGGGGCGCCGGGGAGTATTCGATGCGGGTCTGGCTCGAACCCGCCAAGGTCGCTGCTCGTGGGCTGATCGCGAGCGACGTGGTTGCCGCCATCCGCGAGCAGAACATACAGGTTGCCGCTGGTTCGGTTGGTCAGCAGCCGGATGCCTCGGCGGCGTTCCAGGTCACGGTCAACACTCTGGGCCGACTGTCGAGCGAGGAGCAATTCGGCGAGATCGTCGTGAAGACGGGCGCCGACGGCCAGGTAACTCGCCTGCGGGATGTCGCCCGCATCTCGATGGGGGCCGATTCCTACTCTTTGCGCAGCCTGCTCAATGGCGAGCCGGCGGTGGGGATACAGATCATCCAGAGCCCGGGCGCGAACGCGCTGGATGTGTCTAGCGCGGTGCGCGCGGCAATGGACCGACTTCAAGCTAAGTTCCCCGACGGCATTGAGTATAGGATCGCCTACGACCCCACGGTCTTCGTGCGCGCCTCGCTCCAGTCCGTCGCCGTCACGCTGCTGGAGGCCATCTTCCTGGTGGTGATCGTGGTGGTGCTGTTCCTGCAATCCTGGCGCGCGTCGATCATCCCGCTGATCGCCGTGCCGGTCTCGCTGGTCGGCACGTTCGCGGTGATGCACATGTTCGGTTTCTCGCTGAACACACTGTCGCTGTTCGGACTGGTGCTGTCCATCGGCATCGTGGTGGATGACGCCATCGTGGTGGTGGAGAACGTGGAGCGCCACATAGCGCTGGGCGAATCACCCAAGGACGCGGCGCGCAAGGCGATGGATGAAGTGACTGGCCCGATCCTGGCCATCACCTCGGTGCTGGCAGCGGTCTTCATCCCCTCGGCGTTCCTGTCGGGGCTGCAGGGCGAGTTCTATCGCCAGTTCGCGCTAACCATCGCGTTCTCGACCATCCTGTCGGCGATCAACTCGCTTACGCTGTCGCCAGCGCTGGCCGCCATCCTGCTCAAGCCGCACCACGGCGCGGCCAAGCCCGATCGCGTCACGCGCATCATCGACGGCGTGTTCGGCGGCTTCTTCCGCCGCTTCAACCGCTTCTTCGACCGCGCCTCGAATTCCTACGTCGGGGGCGTGCGCCGCGCGGTGCGCGGCAGCGCCATCGTGCTGCTGCTCTACGTCGGCTTCCTGGGCCTGACCTGGCTGGGCTTCCACAAGGTGCCTGCGGGCTTCGTGCCCGCCCAGGACAAGTACTACCTCGTGGGCATCGCCCAGCTTCCGACCGGCGCCTCGCTGGATCGCACCGAGGCGGTCGTCAAGGAGATGACCAAGATCGCACTGGCTGAGCCGGGCGTCGAGAGCGTGGTGGCCTTCCCGGGCCTGTCGGTCAATGGACCGGTGAACCAGCCGAACACCGCGCTGATGTTCGCCATGCTCAAGCCCTTCGATGAGCGCAAGGACCCGTCGCTGTCGGCCTTCGCCATCCAGGGCAAGCTCATGGGCAAGTTCAGCCAGATCCCGGACGGCTTCGTCGGCATCTTCCCGCCGCCGCCGGTGCCGGGCCTGGGTTCTATGGGCGGCTTTAAGCTGCAGATCGAGGACCGGGCGGGCCTGGGTCCCGAGGCGCTTGCACAAGCACAGGGCCAGATCATGGGCAAGGCCATGCAGGCGCCCGAGCTGGCGAACATGCTCGCCAGCTTCCAGACCAATGCGCCGCAGTTGCAGGTGGACATCGACCGGGTGAAGGCCAAGTCGCAGGGCGTGTCGCTGACCGAGGTGTTCGACACCCTGCAGGTCAACCTTGGCTCGCTCTACGTCAACGACTTCAACCGCTTCGGTCGCACCTACCGGGTAATGGCCCAAGCCGATGCGCAGTTCCGCATGCAGGCTGAGGACATAGGCATGCTCAAGGTGCGCAATGCAGCGGGCGACATGATCCCGCTGAGCGCGTTCGCGACCATCGAGCGCAGTTCCGGCCCCGACCGGGTGATGCATTACAACGGCTTCCCCTCGGCGGACATCAGCGGCGGGCCAGCGCCGGGCTACTCATCCGGCCAGGCCACCGCCGCGATTGAGAAGATCGTGAGCGAATCGCTGCCTGACGGTATGACCTACGAATGGACGGACCTGACTTTCCAGGAAAAGCGAGTTGGCAATACTGCTATCTATATCTTCGCGCTGGCGGTGCTGCTCGCCTTCCTGTTCCTGGCGGCCCAGTACAACAGTTGGTCGCTGCCGTTCGCTGTGCTGCTGATTGCACCCATGGCGCTGCTCTCGGCGATCGCCGGCGTCTGGCTCTCTGGGGGGGACAACAACATCTTCACGCAGATCGGTTTCGTGGTGCTGATCGGCCTGGCCGCCAAGAACGCGATCCTGATCGTGGAGTTCGCCCGCGCGAAGGAAAGCGAAGGGGCCGATCCGCTGGCAGCCGTGCTCGAAGCCGCGCGCTTGCGGCTGCGCCCGATCCTGATGACGTCGTTCGCCTTCATCGCTGGCGTGGTGCCGCTGGTGCTGGCCAGCGGTGCGGGCGCCGAGATGCGCCACGCCATGGGCATCGCGGTGTTCGCCGGCATGCTGGGCGTGACGGTATTCGGCCTGGTGCTGACGCCGGTGTTCTACGTCGTGGTGCGCAAGCTGGCGCTGCGCCGCGAAGCGCGCCATGCCCGTGTCGGCATGACCGACCAGCACGCATGACGGCCAGGAGGACATACGACATGAAAACATCTTTCGCATTCACACGACCCGCCAGGACGCTGGCGCCGCTCGCCCTCGCGGCGGCGTTGACTGGCTGCTCCATGGCACCGAAGTATGACCGGCCCGCAGCGCCGATCGACACGGCTTATCCCTTGGGCGCGGCCTATGTGGAACCGGCGGCCGCGACGCCCGACGACGCGATCACGGCCGAGATCGGCTGGCGGGACTTCTTCCGCGACCCGCTGCTGCAGCAGTTGATCGGCATTTCACTGGAGAACAACCGCGACATGCGCAAGGCCGCGCTCAACGTGGAGGCGGCTCAGGCGCTGTACCGTATCCAGCGTGCCGAGATGCTGCCGAACCTGGGCGTTTCCGCCCGCGGCGCGTCAGAGCGCGTACCGGCCGACCTCAGCACCACGGGGCAAAGCGACGTGCTCCGGCGCTACGACGTGGCCGGGGTGACGGCCGCCTGGGAACTGGACCTGTGGGGCCGCATCCGCAGCCTCAGCGACCGGGCGCTGGCGTCCTACCTGGCCCTCGACGAGACCCGCATCGCCACGCAGATGAGCCTGGTGTCCGAGGTGGCCAGCGCCTACCTCACGCTGCGTGCCGACCAGGAACTGCTGCGCCTGACGAGCGACACCCTCGCCACGCAGAAGCGCTCCTACGGGCTGACCACCCAACTGGTGGAAGCGGGCAACTCCACGCAGCTCGACCTGCGCCGCGCAGAGATCGCGTTGCGCACCGCCGAGGCCAACCATGCCGCCTACACACGGCAGGCGGCCAAGGACCGCAACGCGCTGGTGCTGCTGTTGGGCCAGCCGCTGACGCCGGAGCTGTCCCGGCAGCTTGACGAGGCCATGGCGCTGCCGGACGACATCGTGCCGACCGGCCTGCCGAGCGGCCTGCCGTCCGAACTGCTCGCGCGCCGGCCGGACATCCGCGCCGCCGAGCAGATGCTGATCGGCGCCAACGCCAACATCGGCGCGGCGCGGGCCGCGTTCTTCCCGACGATCAGCCTTACGGGCTCGGCGGGCACGGCCAGCGCTTCGCTGGACGGCCTGTTCGATTCGGGCTCGCGGGCCTGGAGCTTCCTGCCGCAGATCACGCTGCCCATCTTCCGCGGCGGCGCGCTGCGCGCCAACCTGGACGTGGCGCACGTACAGAAGCGCATCGAGATCGCCAACTACGAGAAGTCCATCCAGGCGGCCTTCGCCGAGGTGGCCGACGGCCTGGCGGGCAAGCGCACGCTCGATGAGCAGATCCGCGCGGAGCAGCTCCTGGTGGCGGCCAGCCAGAAGGCCTACGAGCTGGCCGAGCAGCGCTTCCAGGAGGGCGTGGACGACAACCTCACTGTACTCGACGCGCAGCGCACGCATTACGGCACGCAGCAGACCCTGGTGCGCACGCGCCTGACGCGGCTGAACAACCTCATCCATCTGTACAAGGCGCTGGGCGGCGGCTGGACTGAGCACACGGTGCAATCGGGCGCCACGGCGCAGCAGTCCGCCCGGTCGCCGGGATGAGGGCCGGCGCGCAGCGGTGGCGTCCCCCATCGCTGCGCGCGGAGAGCTGGATGAGGATTGGTGAACTCGCGCGCTTGACCGGCACGCCCCCTGAGAACATCAGGTTCTACGAACGGGAGGGCCTGCTGCCCGCTCCCGAGCGGTCCCGCAACAACTACCGGCGCTATGGCCCGGCCCATGTCGAGCGGCTTTACCTGATTCGCAACTACCGCGCGTCGGGCATCGGCCTGGATGACATGCGCAACTTGCTGGGCTGGACGCATCGCGAGTCCCCGGAACCCGAGCTGCTGACGCAGGCTGTCCGGGACCATCTCGCCTATGTCGAGGAACGCATGGCGCAACTGACCCGGGTGAAAGAGCACCTGCTCGCATTGGAACGGCAGGCTGTTCCTTCTGCCGCTCGGGAGATTTGCGAGGAGCGACCAGGTTGCGGCGGTTCATGAGCATCGCATGGCCGAATCATGGTCGGATAACTGAACATATATTCATGCGTGTAATATTTCCGGCCAGACAAACGAACAAGAAAGACCGCCCATGACCGACCAGAGCATCACGCGCCGAAACATCGGCGTTCTCACCGCCGCGCAGGCGCTCGGTGGCGCCAGCGCGCCCATCGTGATGTCGCTGGGCGGGCTGGTCGGCCAGCAGCTTGCCAAGGACTCGGCCTGGATCACCTTGCCCGTGAGCCTGTTCGGCCTGGGTCTTGCCATCGGCACCTTGCCTGCGGCGTTCATCATGCGGCGCCATGGCCGCCGCAACGGATACGTGGTCGGGGTCGGCTTCGGCGTGGCCTCGGGCCTGATCGCCGCGCTGGGCATCATGCTGGCCTCGTTCTGGATCTTCTGCGCCGGCACCTTCCTGGCGGGCTTCTACGGCGCGTATGTGCAGAGCTACCGCTTCGCAGCCGCCGACACCGCCGAGGACGCGCTCAAGGCCAAGGCGATTTCCTGGGTGATGGTGGGGGGTCTCGCGGGTGCCATCATCGGGCCGCAGTTGGTGATCTTCACGCGCGACGCGGTAGCGGGCACGCCCTACGTCGGCAGCTTCCTCAGCCAGGCGCTGCTGCCGCTGATCGCCCTGCCGATCTTGCTGATGCTGCGCACGCCGCGCCAGACCCCGGCCGAAGCCGCCGCCGACAGCGGCCGCACGGTGCTGCAGCTCCTGGCGATGCCGCGCTACGCGCTGGCCGTGGCCGCGGGCGTGGTGTCCTATGGGGTGATGGCGTTCGTGATGACCGCCGCGCCGGTGGCGATGGTCAACCACGGGCATTCGGTGGACAACGCCGCCCTGGGCATCCAGTGGCACCTGCTGGCGATGTTCGGGCCGAGCTTCTTCACTGGGCGGCTGATGGTGCGCTACGGCAAGGAGCGCGTGACCGCCGTGGGCATGGTGCTGCTCGCCGCCTCCGGGGTGGTGGCCCTGGGCGGGCTCGGCCTGTCCCACTTCTGGGGCTCGCTGGCGCTGCTGGGCATCGGCTGGAACTTCAGCTTCATCGGCGCGACGGCGGTGGTCACCGATTGCCACACCCCGGCCGAGCGCAGCAAGGCGCAGGGCATGAACGATTTCTTCGTCTTCGCCGCCACGGCGGCCGTGTCGTTCCTCGCGGGATCGATCCTGCACAGCTCGGGCTGGCAGGCGGTCAACTGGATGATCTTCCCGGCCCTGGCGCTGATCTTGGTGCCGCTGCTGTGGCAGACCGCGCGAAAGCCGGTGCGGCTAGGTCCGGGCTGATCGGGCCGATGCGGGAGGTGTTCCATCTAGCGGTCGCCTCAGGCGCTACATCACCTGCTTCCACCGCTGCAGCTTCGACAGCGCGTTGTCGTAGGCGGCGGAAGTGAAGGACTGGATCTTGCGCCGAGGGTCTTCATCGGCATCAACGGCGAAATGAGGGGCTTGACCTTCCAACAATGGGAAGCCCTACAGTGACTCCATCAATCTCATTCAAGGAGTTTTTCATGAGAGTCAACAAGTTCAGCCTGTTGTTCATTGCGGGCGCCGTCGTGGTCGCCATCGGCCTGATGGCCGTTCAGAAGAAGGTGGTCCCGTCGGGTGAAGTGATGCAGGCCAATGCGAGCGGAGATCACCAAGGGCACGCGATGCCCTCCAGCGCCTCGGCCAATGACAGCCCTTCCACGACCGCGTATCGCGCCGTGAACGACCAGATGCACGCGGGGATGGGAGCGCAGTTCACTGGCAACGCCGACGTCGATTTCATGCGCGGCATGATCCCGCACCACCAGGGCGCGATCGACATGGCCAAGGTGGCGTTGCAGTACGGCAAGGACCCGGAGGTCCGCAAGTTGGCTGAGGAGGTTATCTCTGCGCAGGAAGGCGAGATCGCCATGATGAATAAGTGGCTTGGAGAACGCGGCCAACAGGCGGCGACCGGCAGCTCGGGCGACGCCTCGACGACCGCCTACCCTGCCGGCAATGACCGCATGCACGCCGACATGATGATTGACTTCAGCGGCGATGCCGATGTGGACTTTATGCGCGGCATGATCCCGCATCACCAGGGCGCGATCGACATGGCCAAGGTGGCGTTGCAGTACGGCAAGGACCCGGAGGTCCGCGAGTTGGCTCAGGAGGTTATCTCTGCGCAGGAAGGAGAGATCGCCATGATGAAGAGCTGGCTTGCCGCTCGGGGAAAGTGAAGGCACGACCATGAACCAAGCCAGCACCCCGCGCATCATCATCTATAGCACTCCAGCCTGCCCGGACTGTCGGGTGCTGAAGGAGTGGCTGTCCCAGCAGAGCATCGTGTTTGAAGAACGCGACCTGACCGACCCGAAGATTTCTGCGGAAGCCAAGTCACGAACCGGCGTGCGCGTGGCTCCGATCACGCTCATCGGTAATGAGGTCTTCTATGGCACCTTTGCGAGCCAGAAGCCGGGGCTGATGAAGGCGCTCGGCCGTTCGACAAGTAGATGAAGGGTCTCAAGAAATACTTGGCCCGCGCTGCCGTCCAAGCTCCCAAGATACGCCGCCACCGCGCACCACGGCGGCGATATGCTGCCCCAGCCGCTGCTCGATCACCGGCCGCCACGGCACCAAGCTGAATCCCATGCCGTCGTCCAGCATCGCGTAGCGCCCGCTGGCGAGCATGACGCTGCGCCGGTAGATGCCAGCCACGCGCTGCCCGTCGGCCACCGGGCGATGCTCCAGGCCGGTTTCAGCGGCAATGCCCTTCGCGGCCTGTGCCAGTTCCCGGTTGCGCAGTGTGCCCAGCAGGTTGCGCGCCAGGATCACGCGCTGCCCGCGCCGCTCGGCCAGCCCCTGTTCGGCCAGGAAGTCGGCGCGCTGTTGCATGGCCTGTTTGGCCTCGCCACCAAAGCCCAGGTCGCCCAGGCCCGAGCCGCCGCCGATCAACTGCTGGTCGAGCCACGTGGCCCCGATCACGCGGGCCTGCCGCTCGATGGGCAAGTGCGATTTCAGCTCCACGGCCACGCCGCCCAGGCGCTGCGCGTCGTACTGGCGGCCACGCTCGGCCAGGTCGTCCGGCACCTTCCATAGCCCTTCGGCAACGCGCTCCACAATGCCGGCCCGACGCAGGGCCTCCAGCCGGCGGATGTGGGCGGCGACGACTTCTTGCGGGTCGCGTCCGGCCTTGGCCCGGCCCTGCCCGATCGCCAGGTGATGGTCAGTGCGGTACAGGCCATCGCTCGCCAGCGCGGCGATGTTCTTGTCGGCTGCGCGCACGTCGGCCGAGCCTTTCACCTCCACCACGGCGCCGCTCGGGTAGTTCGCCAGCTCGTCGCGGGCGTTGAGCGCGACGTAATGGGCCTTGCCGTCCACCCCGTCGATGACCAGATAGCCCCGGTCGCGCAGCTCGTCGGCCAGCCCCTTCGCGGCCACACGGCCGAGGATGGTTCGGCCATCGTCCCCCGGCTCGAACACGGCCAGCTCGCGCGGCTCGCCGCGCATGGCCCGCTGCACGGTGCGGATGATGTCGCCGCGCTCGCCCAGCGCGCGCAATGTCTTTTCCGCATCGGCATGGATGGCCCAGGTGCCGGGCTGCGTCTCGTCGGCCAGGCCCAGGCGCTGCAAGTGTTGCAGGCGGCCGATTAGCATCAGGCGTTGGCGCTGCAAGCGGGGGGCGTTGAACCTTTCGACGCGCACCAGGCCATCGCCGCCGGCCTCGCCTATCTCACGCTTGAGGGTGCGATCCAGGCTCGTCCACCGCTCTTGCTCCACCTCACGCTGCAAGGTCTGCTGGATCTCCAGTTCGGTGCGCGGCCCCAGCCATTCGGTCGCCAGCTCGGCGGCGCGATAGCGGAAGCCATCGGCGATGTAGTCGCCCGCGATGATGAGGTCTTTGCCGGTGTCGTCGCGCCCGCGCACGACGATGTGCGTGTGCGGGTTGTCGGTGTTCCAGTGGTTCACGGCCACCCAATCGAGGCCCGTACCCAGGTCGGCCTCCATGCGGCCCATGAGGTGCCGCGTGTAGGTGCGCAGGTCTTCCAGCTCCGCGCCATCCTCGGGCGAGAGGATGAAGCGGAAATGGTGCCGGTCGTCGGCGCAGCGTTCCTTGAAGGCGTCGAGATCGGCCACGTCTGTCTGCGGCCCGTAGGCTTGGCCCGGCTCGCCGTCGCGGCCCACGCCGTCGCGCTCGATGTAGCGCAGGTGCTTGGCGAGCGACTGCGGGCTGGCCCGCTGGTGGTTCACCAGCAGCGTCTTGATGGTCGCGCGCCGCGACATAGGCGTCAGCTTCGCCCCGGCGAAGCGTGCTGCCGTGTGGCCGCGCCCCAGGCGCGAGCCGGGCCGCTGGCCGGTGCCACTCGCCGATGCCGGACGGCGCACCGTGGACTTGCCGCTGCTGGCTTTGCCCGCCTGTTTGAGCACCTTGGAAACGAAGCTCTGCCCCTGGCCCTTGCCCCGGTTCTTCGGGGCGCTGGGGCGCACGCGGAAATCGTCGTCGCGGCGGTCGGTCATGGCTGCGCTCCCTGCAAGCTCTGGCGTGTCCTGTCGTGCGAAGCACGCGGACATGCCTGCATTGGCGCGACCTTCGCGCCGAACGCGGCACGGCGGCAAAGCCGCTCCGTGCCGCGCCACCCCCATGTGCAGACTGGCTTTCGACGCGGCCCGGTGCCGCGTCCTTTTGTCTTGCCTTCCGCCTTTGCCCCTCGCTGTCGCTCCGGGCGTCGGCGGCCCGGCGGCGCTGCGCTGCTTGCAGCCAGCGCGCCGGCGAACGCGCCAATGGCCGCAGGCCGGGCGCGTTCGAGGCAAGACGCCTGCACGCTGGATGGCTGCGCCGGATGTTGCGCGAGGCGCGGCGCGAATGCGCCCGCGCTGCACGCGCGACGACACGGCAGCAGCCACTGGAACGACATGCTCGATGGCACGATGAGAGGCACGGCAACGTGCAGCGAATCGGCGGCCATCATGGGCGTGTCTCCAGCCAGACCGGGTGCGCGATGCCGATCACGGCGGATGCGCTGACCGGGCCGAAATAGCGGCTGTCAAACGACGCCGGATTGGTCACGCTCAACAGGAACAGCTCGCCCGGTTCGAGGCGGCGGCAAAGCTGCAAGGATGGCAGCGGCCGGCCCAGCCGGTCGGCAGGCAGCGCGGCGGCCGCAGGCACGCCGTCGATGCGTACCTGCCCGGCGACGATGCAAACGTGTTGCGGCGCGACTGCGCCCACACGTTTGAGCAGCGGAACGCGGGTCGGCAGGTAGCCGCGCTGCGCAGCCAGCATGGCGGCCCTGTCGGGCAGCGGCACCAGCACAATGCTGTCCACGGACAACGGACGTGGCAGCGAGGCGGTGCGCAGGTCGAGCGGCTCGATGCGATACCAGCCGACCGCCACGCTGTCGGACGGGTTGTAGGTCAGACGCGGCAGCGGCGACACGAAAGCCGCCCAGGCCAGCGCAGCGAAGCCGACGGCGGCGAAGCCCGCCAGCACGATGCGAGCGCGCAGGCGCGAGCGAGGATGCGGCGCGACTTCGTGCGTGCATGTGGTGTTGGATTGGGTCGTCATGGCAGCGCCCTTCCGGCCAGCCAAGCGGCGTGCCGCTCGGCGGTGTATTCGGGCAGCGCTAGGCGGGCCGCCAGACGGTTGCCCAGCGTGCGCCAGTACGCGGGCGACACGTCGATGGCGGCGATGTCTTGCCCTTCGATGCCGTCGATGCGTTCCAGCACGACACGCACCGCGTTTTCGCCTTCGGCGTGCAGCAGCAGGCGTGCGCCCGGCTGCACGCCGGGGATGCACTGCATGTCGTCCAGCGGCGTGGCGGCTTGCATCACCATGAGCTGCCAACGGATCGTGCCGTAGTCGTTTGCTTCCCAGCGCACGCGGCAGAACATTGCACGCGGCAGGAACACCGCGCAGCGCCGCCAGCGGTCGAGCCGCAGCATGCGCGCCGGTTCGCCGAAACGCAGGTAGAGCTTGAATCGCGGTTCAATGTAGGCGAGCGATACGCGAGTCAGCGGCACGCTGCCGGCCTGGCCGGCGAGCGTCGAAAGCGAAGGCGGCAGCGCAGCAGCCGTCGCCGCCTGAGCGGCAGGCAAGGCGGATGCGTTCATGGCAGGTTCTCCGTGCGGTTGTCGGGGAACTCTCGTTCCAGTAGTCCGCGCAGCAGTTCGGCCACGGTCACGCCCTGGCCGAAAGCGGCGATCTTGATGCGCGCGCGCAGCGCGGGCGTCACGTCGAGGGTCAAGCGTGCGGTGTAGAGGTCGCCCTTATTGAGCGCATCGGCATCGCCCTGGCGAATCCACGCCTCGGCGTGCGGATTCGCGGGCGGACGTGCGCCGATGCCGACGCGCTTGCTGCGCAGGCTGCTCATGTCGGCCACCGCAGCAGTTCATCGGCGAGCGCGGCGATCTCGCGTGCGGCGGCGCTGTCGGGCGCTGTCTCGCGGGCGAGCCGGCCAGCGGCCACGCTATCGGCGAAGACGATGCGCTGGCGCACTTCGCTGCGCAGCGCCGGCAGCGGCTGTTCGGCCAGCGATTGCCGCGCTTCCCTGCCGATGATGGTGGTGCTGACGCGCCGATTGATGACGAAGGCCGCGCGCAGCGCAGGCCGGAACACCTGTGCCTCACGGATCAGCGCCACCATCTCGGCGCTGGCCCACAGGTCATACGGGCTGGGCTGCACAGGAATCAGCACGCGCTCGGCCGCCAGCAGCGCCGAGCGCGCCAGGGCGGCGATGCGCGGCGGGCCGTCGATGATGACGTGATCGGCGCGGCGCGCCAGCTCGGGCGCTTCCTGATGCAGTGTCTCGCGGGCGAGGCCCACGGCGCTGAACAGCCGTGGCAAGCCCTGCTGGCTTCTGCGCTGCGTCCAGTCCAGCGATGAACCCTGCGGGTCGGCGTCCAGCAGGATGACGTGCAGACCACGCAGCGCCAGCTCGCCGGCGATGTGGGTGGCGAGCGTGGTCTTGCCGACGCCGCCTTTCTGGTTGAGAAACGCGAAGATCATGGCGCGGCCCTCGCTGCTGGAAAGCCGGCCTGGCCGTGCCGTTTCGCGGTTGTCCACCGAAACGGCGCGCTTCTACTAAAAGTTAGAGATTTATAGTTAGGTAAGTTAGAGGGGACGCAAACCCGCGCCGTTACTGGCTTTGCGGCGTTTTCGTACTCCTGATAGCACGAGGGTCGTACTCCCGATAGCACGATACCCGGTACTCCTGATAGCACGAGGCCGTTCACACCTTTTCCCGCAGTTATCCCCGTGCCGTGAACGGCACGGGCCGGAAGGTCAGCAGTTCCAGCCTTTCGCCCGGCATCGGCTCGATGCCCAGGACGTAGCCGGGCAGCGACTGCCGCGCCACCAGCATGCGCAGGTCGTAGGCGAAGTCCGAGAAGCGGGCCGCGCTGCCCGACTTGCGGTAGAGGTGCCGGAAGTCGAATTGCCAGCCGTGCTCCTGCCGTCCGCCGTGCTTGCGCACCAGGCGGTACAGCCAGCGTTCGATGCCGCCCTTCAAGCGGAAATAGGCAGGGTCGATGGTCAGCACCAGGGCGGCATCTAGCACGCCGGCATAGAACCAGTCCGGCAGGATCAGCTCGATGCCCAGCGGCGTGCCGCTGGCGTCGGCCAGCTCGCGCCATTCGTTCACCCACGAAAAGCGGTGCAAGCGCCGCCCAGTGGTTTCGCGGATGGAAGTCGCCACGCTGGTCGATTGCAGCCGGTCGAGCGCGGCTTTCAGACGCTGGTAGTCGTTGAGGGACGTGCCGCGCCCGATGAAGCGCAGGATTTCGTAGGGCGTGGCGTGTATCCAGCGCGACGGGCGAATGCCTGCGTCGCGCGCCTCCACGATCTGCGAGGCCGCCCAAATCAAAACGTCGGCATCCCAGATCGTTGCGATGCCGTGCTCCTGCGTTCCCTCCACGCGGATGGTGATGCCACCCGCCCGGAAGTCGATCGGCTCGGTGCGCCGCGACTTGGCGAGCGAGAAGAACGGAAAGGCCATCAAGTCCTGGCTGTCGCGCGGCGCCATGTCGCCCGGCAACGCGCGGAACAGGTCGAGCTGTTCCCGCTGCTGCGATCGCTGCCCCGGCGGCAGCGATGGGCTGGACATGACGATGGCCACCGGCGAGCCGACGATCAGCGGCCATCACGGTAGTCGCCCGCGTGACGCTCGGCATATTCCGGGTCGGATGTGGCCTCGTAGCTGCGCTGGTCGGCCCAGGCATTGAGGTCGGACACCGCGTACATGACGCGGCGGCCGAACTTGCGGAACTTCGGGCCGCCGCCGATCACGCGCTGTTTCTCCAGCGTGCGCGGCGACAGCCGCAGGTATTCGGCGGCTTCGTCGTTGGTCAGGTAGCGTTGGGGCTGCACGGGCGCAGCGACAGCAGCGGCGGCAGGCCGCAAGGGAGCGGGTCGCACGGGATGTACCTCCATCAAGCCCGGCCACACCACGCGGCCGGATAGAGGCACTTTCAAGAAAGCAAGGCTTCTTGCTCAGGGACGTTTTGCAGGGGATGCAGCGCGTCCCTGTGCAACGGGCGGAAGCTGTGCAAGGCGGCGATAGCCTCCGCGCATCAGCGCATCGCCCCGGCGTACCAGCCGGCGAACGCGGGCGCGCAAGGCGCTGTCGGCGTACCAGTCGTCGGCAACGGCATCGACGCCGAATAGCCCTTCGGCCACGTCGCGCAGGGATGCGCCAGCGAGGGAGCCGTCGAGCGCCTGGAGCGTGTTCAACTCCAGCAGCGCAGCGGGGGCCGGCCGCGACCGTGCTGTTCCCGCTGGCGCTGCATCGCCAGCGGCGGCCAGCTTGTCCAGTTCGGTCGCCAGCGCCTGATAGCGTCCGCAGGATGCGGCGCAGGCGCGAATGGCATAGGCGTAAGCCATGCCGTCGACCAAGCCGGGAGCGATCACCAGCCGCAGGCAGCAGCCCGGCCAGCGTGTCAGCAGCACCAGGCGCTTACCGTCGTGGATCAGGTGCTTCTGGCCGGGGAGGCGCCAGAATGCGAAGGCCACCGCGTCGGGCGGCGGGTCGGCGTCCGGGTAGAGCTGCACCACCGCATCGTGATCGGGGAACCAGGCCGGATGCGCGTCGCGCGCATCCAGGGCGGGATCTTCCAGCAGGCGCAATCCCCAGCGCGCGGCGGCCTCTGGCCGGCGCCGCCGGCGCAGCCAGTCGCGGCGGTAGTCGGGGTGGCGGCGCAGGTATTCCCAGGCCAGCGCGGGGCCGTCGAGGTGCAGCGTGTAGAGATACGCGGCGGTCGGATACCAGTGTTCGGCGCTCGGGTCAGCCATGACGCAGCCTCCTGTCGTTCAGCAGGAACGTCGCCACGGATTCCGCCGTGCGGGAGCTATCGGGCCGCCATCAAGTCGTCATCGAAATCGGGATAGGCTGTAACTGCTGGTGTCAAGACTGATTCGCTCCAGGGCATTGCGGAAATCGTCTGAATGCGACGACTGCGCCGCCACGAAAATGGCGCGCAGCATGGAGCACCGTGCAGCAGCCCGCGCCAAAGATCATGACTGTTTGCAACAGAAGCGCACCGCTTCGGTGCAAGAGTTCGGATTCAGACCGCGCAGGTCTTGGGTAAGACTGAAATAGTCAGAATGCGCCGTCGTTGGCTGGGACTGCTCAGTCGGTGATCGAGCCGTTTTCCTCGGCCAGCCGCAGGTACTCCGACAGCAGCCGCACGGGCTGGAAGTAGCGATCGCGCATCACAGGTTGCTGGCGCGGCCCGACGATGGACGCCAGATCGGACAGCTTCACATGGCCCAGGCCGGGCATGCCTATTCCCAGGTCGATCAGCCCCCAGGCCGTATCGCCATCGGCCGGGTCGAGCGCGGCCAGCAGCCAGGTGGTGTGTGCGTCAGGCGTGAACAGTCGCACCACCGGCATCGGGTCGATGCCCCGATCAGCGGCGAGTGCCGCGCCGACGGCGAGCAGTTGCGCCCGCTGTTCAGCGGTGACGAGCGGCTGGGTCATGGCCCGAATCCCCACGCATCCGAGGATGCACGGATACGATTTTCCACCGAAGCGCGGAACCCCCGAAGCGGATGCGTGCTTTGGCGGGAAAGCATGAAGGCGCAAGCCATCGAATCCGTACATGCACGGAAACGCAGAAGCGGAATTACGTAGGCCAGGAAAGACACGGATGCGGTTCCCCGATTCTGTCGGAATCCGCCCATGCGGATTTCCGTAAAAGCACGAAAGCGGTTCGGCCAACAGGAATGAACACTTTAGATTGTAGCCCTATTGGGTGCAATGGTCTGTCATCTTGGTTTTTACGGGGAAACCAAGTTGGTGACAGCGAAACACTCATTGGCGACGGCAATACGGACGATCAGGAAAGCGCGTGGCTTGAGCCAGGAAGCGTTCTCCGACGTGTCCAGCCGCACCTACATGAGTTCGCTGGAACGCGACTTGAAAAGCCCGACCATGCACAAGCTGACCGAGCTGTGCGAGGTCATGGACGTGCATCCGTTGACGTTGCTGACGCTGGCCTATGCTGGCGACAGCACGCGCAAGGCCGATCAGCTTCTGGTGCAGGTGCGCCAGGAGCTTGAGGCGGTGTTGAAGGAACGCGACACGCCATAGGCGCGTGCGTGACGTGCTGCGCCAGCAGCACGGCGCCCCGCCGCAATGGGCGGGGCGCGGTGGGCGGCCGTCAGGCCGCCTTGGGCTTGCTGCGCGACCAGATCAGGTCGTGCGTGCCGTCTTCGTTCTCGATCAGGCGGGCATAGACCGTCGCCGGGAACGAAGGGTCGTCGAGGGATACGGACACGTAGGGCCGCCCGGCTTCGCTGGTCTTCTCCCACGCCGCGCCGATGTCGTGGCCGGCCGCCTGAAGGCGGAAGTCGGGGGCGTTCTCGGTGTCGCCCTTGTCGTTGGGAATCAGCTTGATCTTGACGTTCAGGGTCAGGGTGCGGAGCTGGCCGGTGAAGCCGTCTTTCTCTGCGGTGAAGGTGCCGATGTTAGCCATGATGTTTCTCCTTTCGGGTTGAACGAGGTCGCGCCAGTGCGTCCTTGTTGTGATCCGGCCGGCGGGGGATGGGCTGGCCGCACCGCGCAGCGGTCGCAACACCGTGGAGAGCCTGGAAGCGAAAAGAATTTGTCCCGAGAGGAATGCGCGTAGCGCAGGGGAAATTGTTTTCGCTGGAAGGTTGCGGCCATGAAGCCCAAGGCGCAGAGAGCTGGCCCCGGTGGTTTGAACAGCTGAGGCTGGTTCGATAAGTGGATTGCCTGCGGGATCAAGCGGCCTTGGGCAAAGGCTGCGGAAGGAAGTAAACCTCGTCCGGTGTTTGCCGATCAAGGGCGGTGTGCGGGCGGCGCGAGTTGTAGAAGTTGAAGTACCAGGCCAGCGATTCGCGGGCGTTGCTGACGCCTTCATAGGCACGCAGGTAAACCTCTTCGTACTTCACCGATTTCCACAGCCGCTCGATGAAAACGTTGTCGCGCCAGCAGCCCTTTCCGTCCATGCTGATGGCGATGCCGTGCTGTTTGAGCAGGCCGATGAAGTCGGCGCTGGTGAACTGGCTGCCCTGATCGGTGTTGAAGATCTCCGGTGTGCCGTGGCGAGCGATCGCTTCCTCGACGGCTTCGATACAGAACGCAGTATCCATCGAGATCGACACCCGCCATGCGAGCACGCGGCGGCTGTACCAGTCGATCACGGCGGCCAGGTAGACGAAGCCGCGGGCCATCGGGATGTAGGTGATGTCCATCGCCCAGACCTGGTTGGGCGCCGTGATCTGGCGATTGCGCAGCAGGTACGGATAGACCTTGTGCTTCGGGTGGCGACGACTGGTGTTCGGCTTTCGATAGATCGCTTCGATCCCCATGCGCCGCATCAGCGTGGCCACATGCTTGCGACCCACAACGTCGACCGGCTTGTTCAACAGGTCGCGCAGCATCCGGCTGCCAGCGAACGGAAGCTCCAGGTGCAGCTCGTCGATCCGCCGCATCAACGCGAGATCGACGGCCGAGACGGGCTTGGGCAGGTAGTAGACGCTGCCGCGGCTGATGCCGACGGCGGCGGCCTGCTTGCTCAGGGACAGCTTGTGGCTACGGTCAATCATCGCTTTGCGCTCAGCAATCCCGCCTTGGTGAGCGCGCCTTCTAAAAAATCGTTCTCCAGCGTCAACTCGCCGATCTTGGCGTGCAGCGACTTTACGTCCACCGGCGGTTCGGCAGGCCGCGACTCCTGGCCGAAGACATTCGCGGCACCGGCGAGCAGCTGCTCCTTCCATGTCGCGATCTGGTTCGGATGCACGTCGAAGCGTTTGGCCAGTTCGGCGAGCGTGTGCTCGCCCTTGATCGCGGCCAACGCCACTTTGGATTTGAAGGCCGGCGAGTGGTTGCGGCGGGTGCGTCGGGTCATGTTCTGCTCCTGGCGTGGCGATATCATCGCCTCAGTGAGCAGGTAATCCACCTATCGGGATGTTCAGATTTCCGGGACCAGCTCTCAGCCGTTCCCTCGCCAGGATTCACGACAAGCCAAGGACGCACAGGCCGCCCGCTCCCGAATGGAGATGTGGCCGACTCGGCATCCCCGCGTGACGGCTTCACCGGCTTGCACCCTGGCACTGGCAAGGCCAACACCCCAACGACAAGCGAGAACGCTCCTTGCCGCAGATTACGGCGACGGGCTTGAGGCGTGGCGTGGATGCTCCATAGCGAGGCCGGGTGGCGTGTCGGTAAACCGTCCTTCGTGACGTACAGGCGCGAACCGCCAGCGTCGAGGACGGCACGCTTTGGCTCAACCTGCCGCAGCAAGCCGGGGCGTAGCCCCACAAGCCCCGCCCAGTACGGCGGGGCGCTAACCTGGCTAAACCGGCAGTGCCAGTTCGGCAGTATTCGTGAGGTGCCAAGCTACGCGTGGCGGGGCTGGGCCATGCGCCGCCCCCCCCCCCCCCCGAAGA
>NZ_ASSI01000188.1:0-20661 GCF_000466765.1 Burkholderia sp. AU4i
GCTGCCACGCCCGCCGCATCCGGGCACACCTGCGACGCCGACGGCGGCCCGGCCGGCCGCCCGTCGATCGGCCTCGTGCTGTCCGGCGGCGGCGCGCGCGGTTACGCACACCTCGGGGTCCTGAAGGTGCTGGAGGACAACCGCATCCCGATCGACTGCATCGCCGGCACCAGCATGGGTGCCGTGGTCGGCGGGCTGTATGCGAGCGGCATGGCCGCCGGCGAGATGCAGAAGCGGCTCTCGGAGGTCAACCTCGCGGACATCGCGTTCGACGTGACGGACCGCGCGGACCTGCCGCAAACCAGCCGGGAGGACGAACGCCTGTACATCAACGGGCTGACGCTCGGTTTCGGCAAGAAAGGCGTGAAGGCGCCGGTCGGCCTCGTGCAGGGCAACCGGCTGCAGGCGCTGCTCGCGAACTGGACGGCCGCCGTGCCGACCAACCAGCCGTTCGACCGGCTACCGATCCCGTACCGCGCGGTCGCGACCGACCTGCAGACGGGCCAGATGATGGTGCTCGACCACGGCTCGCTGCCGCTCGCGATCCGCGCGAGCATGGCCATGCCGGGCCTGTTCGCGCCGGCCGAGATCAACGGGCGCGCGCTGGTGGACGGCGGGCTCGTCAGCAACCTGCCCGTCGACACCGCGCGGCAGATGGGCGCGAACGTCGTGATCGCGGTCGACATCGGCTCGCAACTGCGCCCGCTCGACGCGCTCGCGTCGCCCGCCGACGTGATGCAGCAGATGGTCGGCATCCTGATCCGCCAGAACGTGACCGCCCAGCGCAAGCAGCTCGACGCGCAGGACGTGCTGCTCACGCCGGACCTCGGCTCGCTCGCGTTCACCGATTTCCAGAACGCGAAGCAGGCGATCGCCGCCGGTGCGGCCGCCGCGACCGCGGCGCTGCCGAGGCTGCAGCGCTTCGCGCTCACGCCGGAACAATATGCGGCGTACCGCTCCGCGCACGCGCAACCGCTGCCGCCGCCGATCCGGATCACGCGCATCGAGATCAAGACCTCCGGCGGCGTGCCGAAGCGGGTCGTCAGCAACGCGCTGCACGTGAAGCCCGGCGACACGTACGATCCGAACACCGTCAGCCAGGATCTGCTCGGCCTCACGACGGGCGGCAACTTCGAGAGCGTCACGCAGCAGATCGTGAGCCACGGTGACGAGAACGTGCTCGAGATCGACGCCCGCGAGAAATACTGGGGGCCGAATTTCCTGCTGTTCGGGCTCGGCATGTCGAGCAGCTCGACCGACGAGGGCGGCTTCCGCCTGCATGTCGGCTACCGGCGCCCGTGGCTGACCGAATCGGGGCTCGAATTCCGCGCGGACACGACGATCGGCAGCGACCTGCAATCGGCGCGCGTCGAATTCCGCCAGCCGCTGTCGATGGCGTACGGCGTCTATCTGTCGCCCTACGCCGAATACCAGCGCCGCTACGCGAACCTGTACGACGACTCCGGCGACGTGAAGATCACGCAGTACCTGATGCAGACCGCGCGCGCCGGGCTCGATTTCGGCCTGCCGATCGCGCGGCTCGGCGATTTCCGGATCGGCGTCGGGTACGTGACCGGGCACGGCTCGCCGACCTACAACGTGCCGTTCGACGACGGCAGCGGCCAGACGCTGCTGTGGCCGAGCTTCACGTCGCAGGCGCTGATCGCGCGCGCGCGGCTCGTCATCGACCAGCTCGACGATCCGCTGTTCCCGCGCAAGGGTTATTTCACCGAGTTCCGCGTCGAGCGCTCGCTGGTGTCACGCAACGGGGGCTCGGCGAGCGAATTCGACGACAGCATCAACAACGCGCCCTACACCGAGATCTACGGCAAGGCGATGGTGGCGCAGCAGTTCGGCAGCCACAGCGTCAGCGCGACGATCGAAGGCGGCAAGAGCATCGGCGGCACCAACCTGATCAACGCGTTCAACTTCACGCTCGGCGGCTTCCAGCATCTGTCCGCGTATGCGGCCGACCAGCTGAACGGCAACGAACTCGCGTATGCGCAGGTGACCTACATGAACCAGCTGATGACGTTCAACGCATCGCCGATCAAGGCGCTGTCGGTGGGCGCCAGCGCGGAAGTCGGCAACGTCTGGTCGAGCGGGCAGCAGATCGGCGGCGGCGCGCTCAAGCAGAGCTATACGTTCTTCACGAGCCTGTCGACCGCGTTCGGGCCGGTCTATCTCGGCGTGGCGCTCGCGCCGGGCGGCCGCCGCAACTTCTACCTGCAGCTCGGCCGCACGTACTGAGCGTGCGCGGGTGCCGCTTCGGCGGCATCCGCCACGCCTTCGCGCGACACGCCCGGATCAGAACGCCGCGGCCATCGCGACCGCCCGGGCCTGCGCCTGTTCGATGCTGTCGCTCGCCCGCGCCCCCCACGTGTGTTCGACGGTCAGGCTCCTGACCTCGCTCACGCCGATGAACTTCAACCAGAATTCGATGTAGTCGGCCTGATGCCGGAACCCCGGATTGTCGGCACCGGCGCCCGTCTCCCGGCTCTGTCCGCGAACATGGATGACCAGCGCGCGCGGAATCTCCAGCAGCGGACCGTAGGCCTTGCCGTCGAACGTGAACAGCATGTTCCGCTGGCTGACGAGATCGATCAGCTGCTTGAGCTTGTACGGATAGCCGAAATTCCACATCGGCACGCCCACGACGATCCGGTCCGCTTCCTGAAAGCGCTTCACGAGCGCCTGGATGCGCCGCCAGACCGACTGTTCCGCGTCGTCCATCGGCGCGTTGGCGACGCCTTTGTACTTCGCGCCGATCGCGTCGCTGCCGAAGTCCGGCAAGTCTTCTTCCCAGACATTCAGCGTATCGACGTCGATCGATGCGCCCGTTTCCCGGAACGCATCGACAAAGGCATTGGCGACCGCGATCGACGCCGACCTCGCGCCGCGGGGAGAAGACACGATATTCAAAAGCCGCATGACGTATGACCCTGACAGGAATGCATGAACAACGGAGCGGCCATCGTGGCTGCCCCGGCTTCACGGCTGCGTCGCGGGCCGCCCGCCTCCACTGACACGGATCGGCCCGCCTACACAGTTGCAATTGCAATCGTAATGCAAAGCGTGCGCGCGGGGCAAACGAATCGTCATGCGGTGGCGGTGCGGGCAGACATCGGGACGGGAAAGGAACGGCGGGACAAGCCGGCGACGCGCTCGAATCCGGCGCGCGCGGCTGTCGTGGGGTCGTGGGGGGTTGCTGTCGAGGCCCGGGGGCCCGGGATTCGTGTTGCGGATCGTCAGACCGGCCAGCTGATCTCGAAGCGTGCGCCGCCGAGTTCCATCGGGTCGACGACCGCGATCCGGCCGTTGTGCGCGTGAAGCACCTGCCGCGTGATCGACAGGCCGAGGCCATAACCGCCGGTGCGGCGGTCGAGGCGCACGAACGCGTCGAAGATCCGCTCGCGCTCGCTCTCCGGCACGCCGGGGCCGTCGTCCTCGACGAAGATCCCGATGTTGCCGTGCACGAGCGAGATCCCGACGACGATCCGCGACCTCGCGTACTTGCTCGCGTTGCGCAGCAGGTTGCGCATCGCGTACGACATCAGCCGCCGGTCCATCTTCACCCGCAGGTCCGACGCGATCGCGATACGCGACTCGATCGCGCGTTCCGGATACAGCAGCTGCGCATCGTTGACCTGGTGTTCGAACCACGCGACGGGGGCCGTCATCTCGAGATTCGACTGCAGCGAACTGTATTCGAGCCGCGCGAACGTCAGGCTCATGTCGATCAGTTCCTCGAGCTCGGTCACGTCCTGCGCGATGCTCTCGAGCGCGCTCTGGTATTCGGCCGCGGAACTTGGCTCGCGCAGCATTTCGAGCGCGAAACGCACACGTGCGAGCGGCGTGCGCAGCTCGTGCGAGATGCCGTTTGTGAGGTCGCGCTGCGCGGCGATCAGGCGTTCCATCCGCATCGCGAGCGCGTTCAGCGTCCGTGCGAGCGGGCCGATGATCACGCTGTGCGATTCGCGCGCGCGCGTGTTGAAGCGGCCGCCCGTGAAGTCGATCGCGCGCTCGCGCACCATCACGAGATCCGACCACACCGGCCGCATCCACCGGTACGCCGCGAGCGCGGGTGCGGCGAACACGAACGCGAGCACGATCCAGATGTCGCCGGGCAGCGAATCGAACGCATGCCACACGACCTGCGGCGACAATTCGACACACAGCGCGAGCGCCGGCACGAGCGCGGTCAACAGCACGAGGCCGAGCAGATGCAGGTAGGTGCGCACGTAAAGGCGCGACCAGCTCGGAATGCGGTCGGCGCGCGTATCGGTCCACGCGCGGCGGAAATGCAGCCAGCGCCATTTGACGTAGCGCAGCGTCGGCAGCGGCGGTGCATCGGGGTGCGAACGGGTTCGTCGGATCATCTCGGCTCCCGGCCGGCAGGGGGAATGCCCGCGCGGAACGTGACGGCGTCGCCCGAAGGCCGCGTCATTCCCACGCGTGCTTGCTGAATTGATAACCCTTGCTGCGGATCGTCTTGATCCGCTGCGGGTTGCTCGCGTCGTCGCGCAGCTTGCGGCGCAGCTTCGAGATGCGCCCGTCGATCGTGCGGTCGAGGCCGTCGAACTCGACGCCACGCAACTGCAGCATCAGGTCGTCGCGGCTGACGACTTCGCCCGCATGGCACACGAGCGCCCACAGCAGGTCGAATTCGGCCGACGTCAGGTCGGGCGTGCTGCCGTCGGGCAGCACGACGGAGCGGTCGGTGCGGTCGATCGAGAACTTGCCGAACGCGTAGCGTTCGGGCTGCGGCGCGCTGCTCTCGGGCGCGCGCGCGGGCGCACGGCGCAGCTGGGCCTTGATCCGCGCGAGCAGGATGCGCGGCTCGACCGGCTTGTGCACGTAGTCGTCCGCGCCGAATTCCAGGCCGAGCAGCTCGTCGAACGGCTCGTCGCGGGCCGTCACCATGATGATCACGCCGTCGTACTGCTTGCGCGCCTCCCGGCAGATTTCGAAGCCGTCCTTGCCCGGCAGGTTCACGTCGAGAATGACGAGATCGGGACGAATGGACAGGATCGCCGGCACCGCGGCGTCACCATGCAGCACAGTGTCGACTTCATAGTCGTTCTTGCGCAGGTAGCCGGCGATCAGCGTGGACAGGCGGGTGTCGTCTTCGACGAGCAGGATGCGAAAAGACATGGGCAGCGGTCGGTTCATCGGGAAAGCCGCGGCGGCGCCGGCCGGTGCCGGACGCCGGCCAGTGGCCGAAACGTACCGCATGATACTGCGACAGCCGATTGCCTGTTTAGCGGTCTTGAAAATAAGGGAACGATATCGGCCGAGCTTGACGAATCGGCGCTGGGACGGTTCCATACGGGCTCGCCTGAATCCGGGCCATGCGCTGCCCGCCTGACTTGATGAATTATCAAACGATCCTCGAACGCATCCACACCGAACTCGCCCCCTGGATTGGCCAGGGGCGGGTCGCCGATTACATTCCCGAGCTCGCGAAAGTGCCCGCCGACAAGTTCGGGATGGCCGTCGTCACACTCGATGGAAACGTTTGCACGGTCGGCGACGCGCACGAGCGCTTCTCGATCCAGAGCATCTCGAAGCTGTTCGCGTGCACGCTCGCGTTCCAGCTGCTGGGCGACGACCTGTGGGAACGGGTCGGCCGCGAGCCGTCCGGCAACGCGTTCAACTCGCTGGTCCAGCTCGAGAGCGAGCGCGGCAAGCCGCGCAACCCGTTCATCAATGCGGGGGCGCTGGTCGTCACCGACGTGCTGTGCCGGCGTTTCGTGAAGGCCGAGACGGCGCTCGTCGAATTCGTGCGGCGGCTGATCGGCGCGAACGACATCGACTACGATTCGCGCGTCGCGACGTCGGAACTGCAGCACGCGGAGCGCAACCGCGCGATGGCGCACTTCATGGCGAGCTTCGGCAACATGCAGATGCCGCCCGACACGGTGATCGATGCGTATTGCCGACAGTGTGCGATCGAGATGAACTGCGTCGAGCTGGCGAGCGCGGCGCTGTTTCTCGCGAATGGCGGGGTCGCGCCGGTGACCGGCGAGCGGATCGTGGATTCGAGTTCCGCCAAGCGGCTGTCGGCGTTGATGCTGACCTGCGGCACTTACGATGCGGCGGGGGATTTTGTGTATCGCGTCGGGTTGCCGGCGAAGAGTGGTGTCGGTGGCGGGATCGTGGCGGTGCTGCCCGGGGAAATGGCGGTTTGTGTGTGGGCGCCGGGGCTCGATGCTAATGGGAACTCGTTGGCGGGGACCACAGCTTTGGAATGGTTGACTACGTATTCAGGGCGGTCGATCTTTTGAAGAGGCGAAGTTTGGCGTGCCTCATTTACCGCAACGGTGGCAGATTTATATCGGCGTGCACCGGCAGGCTAATGGAAAACTCGTCCATCGGTAGCAATCGACCCTGAGCGGGCCGTCGACATTGCGAGAGGTCAATGGTTTTACCAGAGTCGGTGCAGACGTTCGTGAACCGATGTCTGCCGACAGCGCGCCGGCCTTGGCGAGCGATGGCCTACGTGATTTCGCACTGAAATCAAGAAAGATGAACTTTATGCAGGGCCGTCACTTCGCGTACGAAATAATGGTTTGGCAGGCAATATGCACCACCAAACCATTTTAAAAGGGTTCAATCGATTTTCCGTCAATCGATCTTGATTCCTTTTTTATCGCCCTCGAACGTGACCCCGGAGAACGGTGCCTGGCCCGGTTTCACGGGAGGCACATACTCCCAGAGGATGTACAGCGCCTTTGTCGCGCCAGGATCAGGATCTCCAAATCGATTGGTCGCCAGAAAAGTACGTGCGCCTTCCTTGTATTCCGTTCGGATACCGTTGGTGACGTCAATTGTCTTGTTAAGGTAGCCGTAACCCGCATATACAATTGCCACTTCGCGTACCGGTTCAGTCATTTTGAGCCTCGTCTTTGATTACGTTGATCGAATACATCTCGTCACACATAAGCCCGCCATATTTTCAAAATCAAGTCGCTCGGGTCTTCAGATGACGATTCAAGAATCGACCAGAAGGCCTAGCGGATCAATTACAGGCAATTACACGACTAGCAAATTGGCGGAGGTACAACGTACTTCGTCATGCGCAAACCTGCCGGGCAGCACCGCGAACCGAGCAAGCTGCCGCCGGCGGCAGCCTGCTGGGCAGCTGCAGTCGAGTGCCGTTCCGTGGTCCGAGTCGCCGTATGTCAATGGCAACTTCGGGCAATGACGCGAAGCCAACGTCCGAGCGGCTTGGTAGTAATGAAAGCCAATGGCGCCTCCTGGCCGAACTCGGTCGTCGAAGGCGGCGCGACACTGGCCCGCAGAGTTTGTCCCGGGGATGTTACCTGTCAGTTTATATTGCAGGAGTGCGGGCACGCTGGCGTTGGAGTGGTTGACGACTTATTCGGGAAGGTCAATTTTTTGAGGTGGTGAAAGTCAAGTGAGACTCATCTGGCGCAACGGCAGCTGGTGAGTTCCGGCACACTCAACGGCGAATTCGTCGTTCGGCAGCAATCGACCCGGAGCGGCCCGCCCCTTTCTCGGTTGCCGACAGTCACGTCGGCACTTGCGGAGAAACGTGTGGATTGAGCTCTATGAGCTCACGGGCCAACCTGGCAGTAATCACAACGCGGCGGACTCATCGCTTGCCGGTACTCGTTTTGGTTACTGGGACGATTCGTCTGCTGACCATACGGCCAGTTCATAACCATCGGGGTCAATAAAGTGAAAGCGCCGGCCGCCAGGGAACGAGAAAGTCTGACGGTTGATGGTGGCGCCCGTCGCCTCGATCCTTCGCTGGATTTCAGCCAGATCATCAGCGTAGAGGATGACTAGCGGGCCGCCTGGCCGGACAGGCTCACCCGTTGTCAACCCGCCTGCGATCCGGCCGTCGTGAAACTCGGTGTAGGTCGGGCCGTAATCGGTGAAAGTCCAGCCGAAAACGCTGCCATAGAAGGCCTTGCTTCGTCCAATATCGCTGACATTGAATTCGATGTTATCGATCTGGCGGTCTTTCCCTCGAATGCTCATCAGTACCCGTTCCCTTGGTTGTCTGCCGAAAGGCAATATATGCACCGTAGCCGCCCGTAACGACATGGAATGGTACTGGCGCTGAAATGGTTGACGACTTGTTCGGGGAATCCGGCAACCGGAATCAATACCGGCCTCTCAACTGGAACGTTAGTCAAATTCGATCCTCAACGCACACTCTTCTCCGTATTGAAGCCTCAAATCGACCAGGATCGCATTTGAGAGTGCGGTGGCCAACGCGACCTTCAATTCCGGCGTGACGCCATCGAGATGAAAAGAAAACTCCCATCCCGGCGACGCATCGATCCAGGACACAAACAGATCGTCACAGCCGGATTGCCAGAACTGTACGTTCTTCGCTATACCTGTCGGTGCTTCGTCAATAATCCAGGTTCGGGATACTGCGATCTGCTGCCCGTCATCGCTCCAGTGCGTGATTTGTCCGCTATCGGGATTGACGAGCAGGAATCCAAGGGGCTGAAGCAAAGTCTCGACAAAGCCAAAAGCTTCCGGAAATGAACCCTTCACTAATACGGTTAAGAACGGTTTTGCCATCGCGTTTACTAACCCAGATGTTGGCCAGCTGTACCTGCGCCGACCAGCTCGCGCAAACCCAACGACGCATGCGAAAAAGCGAGCAGCAGAAGCTGGCCATCGACCTCGTTGTCGCCCTACCGCAACCGACTGTCGGTCGATAAAGCGCACGCCAGTATATTGCGGCCGAGCGGCAACTTGGCGCCGGTATCACGAAGGCCACCGCGCGACGCAACAAAATGCCCCTACGAAAATCGCATCGGCAACCACCCCGATTTTCCGGTACAAATCGGGGACGCTGAAATTCCCCGCGAGCTATCGGAGACCCTCGTTCATGACTCGGCAAAACGCACCGGAAATCGCAACAACGGCAACCCGCACGAACCCCGGCGACGCCCCATCCGCACCGATTCCCGCGATCGTGCCGTCAAGCACCGCGCTGCTCGTCATGCATTACCAGACCGACATCCTCGGCCTCTTTCCGTCGGTCGCGCCCGGGCTGCTCGCCAATACGCGCCGGCTCTGCGACGCGGCGCGGGCAAGCGGCATCGGCGTCTGGTTCGCGAACCTCCGGTTCAGTCCCGGCTATCCGGAAGTCAGCCCGCGCAACAAGAACGGCCAGGGCATCAAGCAGCTCGGCCGCTTCATCGACGACGGCCCATGCCCGGAGTTGGGTCGGCAGGCCGACGAGCCGCTGATCGTCGCGCACCGCGCCAGCGTGTTCTTCGGCACCGATCTCCAAGCGCGCCTGGTCGAGCAAGGTGTCGATTCGCTGATCATGGCCGGCATCGCGTCGACGGGCGTGATGCTGTCGTCGGTCGCCCACGCGAGCGATGCGGACTTCCGCCTCTTTACGGTCAAGGATTGCTGCTACGACCCGGACCCGGTGGTTCACGAACACCTGTTCGCCACCGCCTTCGAATCGCGCACGACGGTGCTGTCGCTCGAAGACGCGTTGCAGCTGCTCGCGTAAACGCACGCACGCGAGCGTGACGGACCAACGTCATCACCCAAGTCGACCTGCAGGGTGACGGCCACCAGGCCCGGCTGCCGTGGTCGAGCGTCCCGCCGAACCCGTAACGGGTGACGGCGTGCGCGATGCCGCGCGCGCCGCCTCCCTCTTCCGCGTTACTTCGCGATAAACACACCCGAAGTCGGGCACGTGCCCTGCGTATTGCCGTCGGTCACGAGCGACGCGGCGCTCGGGAACTGCGCGGTCGCATTGGTCTTCACCGCGATCCACGCTTCGGTGAAATAGCTGACGCCATTCGTCTTCGTGCACTTCAGCGACACCGCGCTGCGCGTGTTGCTGCCGAACGCGCCTTCGAATGCGGACAGCAACTGGTTGCGCGTGACCGTCTTGCCCGCGTTCGCCTGCAGGAACGCGTTGAACGACGTATTGCCGAGCCGGCTGATCATGCCGGATGCCTGGTTCCAGTACGCATCGGGCGTCGCCGAGTTCGAGCAGGTGCCATGCTTGAACCATTCGTGCTTGTCGAGGCACGACGCGACGCCCGGCATGTATGTCGACAGCGTGTTGCGGGTCGCGCTGCTGATCGGGTAGGCGTCCATGCTGCACCACTGGTGCGCGTTGTCGAGGTCGATGTCGTTCTGCGGCACGCCGCAGTAGAACGGCTGGTTGCCGTCATAGCGGTTCGGCCACAGGCCATGCAGCGACAGGCTCGTCGCCGCATACGAGCCGGCGAGGTTCGTGCATTCCGGCGTGTCGTGCGACGCGCAGAAGCCGGGCTCCCACGATGCGGCGAGCAACAGGTAGTCGTAGCTGGTCTGCGCGGCGGCGTGCAGCGACACGGAAGCAACGGCGAGTGCGGCAGCGGCGCGGGCGAGCGTCTTGAGCATGGCGTGTTTCCTCGGAAAAGGCATGCGATCGCGGGATGCGCCGCACGGTTGTCGAATGTCCGACCGCGATTGTTGCCGTCGCAACGTGGCACGAATGTGAAGGTGGACGAAAGAATGCGCGGGTCGCCGCCGAAGCGGTTACATCCGGTACCGGTACCAGCGGTTGCCTTCCACCGCACGCGACGCCGGCGTACCGTGTCGCCACCCTCATCCTGCAACGGAGCATCGCCATGGTGACCGCGACACGGCTCGGCAAGCCATATTGCGTCGAGATCGGCAACGGGCGCAGCGTCGTGCGCTCGGACACGCACAAGGACGGCCAGGGCGGCGACGCCGGCATGCGGCCGCACGAACTGCTCGAAAGCGCGCTCGCGGCCTGCGTCTGCATGTCGATCGACCTGGCCGCACGACGCGCGGGCGTGACGCTGCCCGCGTGCACGGCGGACGTCGCCGTCGATCGCCTCGACCACGAAACGGGCTTCGACATCGCACTGCGCTTCGCGGCGCCGCTGTCGCACGCGCAGCAGACACTCGTGCGCGACGCGGTGCAGGCTTCTCCGGTCGCCCGGACGCTCGGCAAGCCGATACGGGTCAGGCCGGCCACGATCGTCAGCGGCTGACCGTCACGGTCCGCCGGACTCGGCACGATCGACAGCCGCGCGTCGATGCACACACGACAGGCATCCGTGGCGAACAGGCACTCACGACCCGGTGCCGAGCTGTGTGCACGCGCGGGCGGACGCTTCGGGGCCTTCGAGCGCGAGGATCTGCCACACGCCGATGCTGACGCGCTGGCGCGCCGCCGTCGACGCATCGGCCAGCAACGCCTCGACGCGCGGCGCCGCGTCCGGCGCCTGCTGCTTCAACGCCGCGTGATGCCGCGCACGCGATGCCGGTTCGGACTCGTACACGTCGCACAGGCGCACCATGCCGGCGAGACCGGCAACGTCGTCGTCCTTGTCGATCGCGCGCGGCTCGACAGGCGCGAGCCCCTTGCGCTCCGCCGCCGGCAGCTTGTTGCGCGCGCCTTC
This sequence comes from Burkholderia sp. AU4i, assembly GCF_000466765.1. Classification (NCBI taxonomy): domain Bacteria; kingdom Pseudomonadati; phylum Pseudomonadota; class Betaproteobacteria; order Burkholderiales; family Burkholderiaceae; genus Burkholderia; species Burkholderia sp. AU4i. The sequence goes on from NZ_ASSI01000188.1 coordinate 11,436, forward strand.
GTCGATCGACACGGCGGATGCCGGTGGCAGGCCGCCGATCGCCGCGACGATCCGGCTGCCCGCGGCGATCATGTCGCCCTGGCACGCGATCTTCTCCGCGGCCGCGACGTTCGAGCAGAACGACACCGAGGTGCGGTACACGTCGTCGCTCATGTGCGGCACTTCGTCCGCGCTCGCCTGCGCGAAACCGGCGCTCGTCAGCGCCAGCACGGCGGGAATCAGGATGCGGAATGCGCTCGTCTTGTTCATTGTTGTTCGTATCTGTGGGTTCTTGTGGCGGGCAACATCGCCGGGCCGCGCGGTGGCGGCCTCAGTGACGCCAGGCCCTCGTCCGGCGGCACGCGGTCACTTCAACGACGCAGCCTCCGATCCGCCCGGCGACAGCGCCGCGTTGTCCTGCTCGCGCCACGTGCGGCGCGACTCCATGATCGCCTTCACGGCCGAGCGCGCGACCTTCCACCACGCGAACGGCCGCGGGTCGGCAAGCATGCTGAGCGCGCGCGCATAGTCGAGCGTGAGCCCGGGCGTCCATGCCATGGTCACCGCGCGCTTGCGGATCTGCGCGGCAACCCACAGCTCGGGCGTGAGCAGCAAGCGCACGAACGCGCCCCATCCGGCGCGCGCCCCCTTCAGCCGCCACACCGCGCCGTCGAGCGCGGCTTCGAGTGCGTTCGACACGGTGCTCGAGCAGTTGCGGTGCGTGAGGTTGTACGTCACGTTCTGCCGGTACGACGACCAGAACGCGTCCAGCTTCGCCGGATCGTAGTTGCGGATCCGCACGCGCACGGTCGACGGGCACCATGCCTTCGACTCGGTCGCGTAGTCGGGCTGGAACAGGCCCGGCACGTCGTTTTCGCGGGTTGCACGCAGGATGCGCGTGAATTCGTCCGGAGAACGATCGATTTCGACGCCCGGATACAGGCTGATATAGATGCCCTCCGGCGATTCCAGTGCCGCGTGCCCGGTCGAGATCACGCCGTTGACGTCCACCGCCGCGATATAGCGGTCGATCACCGGGTAGCGTTGCGCTTCGGCTTTCGACGTGCCGGTCGGCGTCCACACGTGCACGGTGAGCGCATGCTCGCCGTCGGCGGGCGGGCCGTCCCATTCGGATTGGGAAAAATGCGGCTGGTCGCGTGCATCGTCGAGGTCCGGCGCGAGTGCCGGCGCCGGCGAGGTCGCGAACGCCGGATTGCGCGTCAGTCGCCGCACGCGTGCGGCGAGGCTCAGCATGTGCATCCCGCCGAATATCAGCAGCAGGCCGAGGCAGTACGGCACGGTGCCCACGTAGTGGGTCGGGTACGGCTGGTAGAAGAAGATCGCCAGCAGGATTTCGACGGCGCCCCACGCGAAGGCGACGTTCCAGCGGCGATAGCGCACCATCCACGCGGCGGTGCACTGCAGCAGCCCGTCGACGAGGAACAGCGTGCCGAAGATCATCGACAGCAGGAAATGGCCGTGATGATGCCCCGCGAACACGAGCCCGGCGGCCACCACGACCGCGATCCCCTTCACGTAGCGCAGGACGCGCTGCCCGCCGACGCCGCTGCCGGCCACCGCGAGCGTCGCGAGCCCCTCGATCAGGAACAGCCACGCGAAGATCTGGATCGGAAAATGCAGCGCGCCGTCGAGCGCGTCGACGAAGATCACCACACCCGCGACGACCCACACCCAGCCAAGTGCGGTCAGCCCGCGCCAGCGGGTGCGCAAGTATTCGATGCCCAGCAGCAGCAAGACCAGTCGTACCATCGCGCCCTCTCGTGATTTTTTTGGGACACGCGCTGGCCACGCGGGTCCTGTCGTTTCGACCGCGCGTCGAGCGACGCACCGGCCGAAAAGCGGTCATTCATGCCGGCGCGTCATGCCTCGACATGACCGTTGGCGGCCGGTACGCCTCCGCACTGGCCGAATAATAAGATATGGCGGAGGCGGTTGAAAGCACGACGAAAACGTTGGCGGCGGGTCGGGAGAGCGCAGCATGCCGCCGGACAGGGCCGGATTGCGAGCGCTGCCCAGGCAGATTTCCCGTTCGACAACGCGCGGCGGATACGCGAGAATCCGGCTTCCGAGGGCGTCAAAAGACCAAACCGCACAAGACGGGACGAGACCATGACCATATCGATCGCACGCCGACGGTGGCTCGCCGCCGCATTCGCCGCGGGCTGCGTCGCGCTGCCGGGCTGTCACAAGCCGCAGGCGCAAGCCGAGCCACCGCCATCCGAGGATCAGCTGTTCAAGTCGGGGCTGGTACGGGACGCGCCGTACGACGAAGTGGTATCCGGCTTCATGACCACCGCAGACCATACGAAGCTGGTCGTGCTGGGTCGCCCCGTGCACTTCGTCCTCGATCTGCCGGACACGCTGCGGTCGGCCTTGTCGTCCCGCTACCGGGCGTCGCTGCGTTGGTCGTTTACCGAATTCCAGGCGATCGGCGGGCATGTCAAAGGCCATTACCGTGTCGTGCTGCCGGATGACGCTTCGGCAATCGATCGGCTGGCAGCGGTCGCGCACGGTTACGTCGCCGTGCGGGACGGTTTTGCGCTCGAGGGCAATATCGCCGGAATGCGTTATTCCACCCAGGGTTTCGACATACCGCCGAAGGTCGCCGCACAGTTGCTCGACCGGCCGTACACGATCCCTGCCCGGCATGTGACAACAGCACTGGCGGGCCTGAATCTCACGATGCAACCCACGCCGATCACCGCCACCGCCGATGGCGATCTCGTCGTCGGCGGCGCGGCACTGGTTCCGGTCGAACTCGTCGTGCTTCAGGCGCCGCAGGAATGACGATTCCATCCACCGCAGCCGCCACGCGACGCACACACCGAACGGAGTACCGCCATGTCTGCCTCACCGCTACACACGCCGCCACTCGGCCCGCAACTCAAGCGCTGGCGTGCGCTGCACCGCGTGAAACAGAGCCACGCGGCGGAACTGTTCGGCGTGGCGCAGTCGACGATCTCGCGCTGGGAAGCCGGCCTGCAACAGATGTCGCCCGGCGAACGCGCGACGGCCGAACGGCTGCTCGCCGCGCGCCTCGATTCCGCCGGCGATCACGCGCTTGCGCGGCTCGTCGCGGGCAGCGCGGGCCGCATGCATCTCGTGTGCGACCTCACGCACCGGCTGCTCGCCTGTTCGCCTGCGCGTGCAGCCGAATTCTCGCAACCGCTGTCGATGCTGCTCGGCACGTCGCTGTGGCGCTATGCAACCCCGGAAATCGTCCGCATGGAAACCGCGCTCGATACGCTCGGCTGGCATGATCGCGCGGGGCCGCCGAGCGTCGAATTCGACACCGGCGCGAATGCGTCGCGCGTCGTGCCGATCCGCGGCAGCCTGTGCCGGTGGACACGGATGACGTTGTCGGAAGGGTCGGCCGCGCGGCTCGTGGAAACGCTGTAGTACGACCCCGCGCATATTTCATGCGTGGACGAACCGTGCGTGGCCGCCTTACGCTTGACGGCTCATCGCACGGACACCGACCATGAACCCCGATACGATCCACGCGCGGCTCGCGTTCCTGCGCGAAGCCGAACGCCTGAAGGATGTGCTGCGCAGCGGCCACACGTCGGCCGGGCGCGCGGAAAGCACCGCCGAGCATAGCTGGCGGCTGTGCCTGATGGCACTCGTATTCGCCGATGCGCTGCCCGGCATCGACACGCTGAAGCTGCTGAAGCTGTGTGTCGTCCACGATCTCGGCGAGGCGCTGCACGGCGACATCCCCGCGATCGAGCAGGCCGCGCACCCCGACAAGAGCGCGCACGAACGCGACGACCTGCTGACGCTGACCGCGCCGCTCGATCCGGCGCAGCGCGACGAGATCGTCGCACTGTGGGATGAATACGAAGCGGCCGCGTCGCCGGAAGCGCGCGCGGCAAAAGCGTTCGACAAGCTGGAGACGATCCTGCAGCACACCCAGGGCCGCAATCCGCCCGGTTTCGACTACGCGTTCAATCTCGGCTACGGCCGCCGCTATACCGACGCCGCACCGCTGTTCAGCGCGATCCGCGACATCGTCGACGCCGACACGCAACGCCGGATCGACGCGAGCGGGCAGCACGCGTAAGCTCGCGGAACCGGGCGTGCGACACCGCGCACCCTGCCCGCACGAGGCCCTACGCATGACGCAGAACATCTACGACGACCCGACCTTCTTCGAAGGCTACAGCCGCCTGAACCGCTCGATCCACGGACCCGACGGCGCCCCCGAATGGCCCGCGCTGCGCGCGCTGCTTCCCGACCTGCACGGTCGCCGCGTGCTCGACCTCGGCTGCGGCTACGGATGGTTCAGCCGCTGGGCCGCCGGCCAGGGCGCGGCAAGCGTGCTCGGCATCGACGTGTCCGAGCGCATGCTCGAACGTGCGGCATCGAGCGCCGCGCATCCGGCGATTACGTACCGCCGCGCCGACCTCGAAACGCTCGCGCTGCCGGATGCCGCGTTCGATGTCGCGTACAGTTCGCTCGCGTTCCATTACATCGCAGACCTCGATACCTTGTTCCGCACGCTCCATCGTGCGCTCGTGCCGGGCGGGCGGCTCGTGTTCTCGATCGAGCATCCGGTCTATACGGCGCCGCGCCGGCCCGGTTTCGTCGTCGACGCGCAGGGCAACCGCTCGTGGCCGCTCGACGGCTATCAGCGCGAAGGCGAACGCGTGACCGACTGGCTCGCGCCGGGCGTCGTCAAGCAGCACCGCACGCTCGGCACGCTCGTGAACCTGGTGATCGGCAGCGGCTTCACGCTCACGCACCTGGACGAATGGGGGCCGACGCAGGAACAGGTCGATGCCCTGCCCGCGCTCGACGAGGAACGCGACCGGCCGATGATGGCACTCGTCGCCGCGCAGCGATAACGCGGAGCGCGGTACGCACGCGGGCCGTCGTCCGCAGACTTCACAGATCGCAACAATGACGCCGCCCGCCCCCCGCTCCGGCGCGGCGTCCGCACAATTCAGCACAATTTCCACACGATTTGTCGTGAATTCCTCGCTTACCATGAGCGCCTGATTCGAATCGGCACGCCCGCGCGATGCGTACGCGGATTCCGTCGCGGGCCACACGCCCTGCATGCGACGCCGGCCGGATCGTCCCGGTCGGCCGCACGCATCGCCGGCGCCCGCTTCATCGTCGCTGCGCTCTCATGACTCAGAAGACCCATCGCCGCCGGCGCATCGTGCTGGCTTCCCTCGCCGTCGTCGCGATCGCCACCGGTGTCACGCTGAAGGCGTGCGCACCCGACAAGCATCCGCAATACCTGTCCGCGCCCGTCTCGCGCGGCGACCTCGAAAACGCGGTGCTGGCCACCGGTGCGCTGCAGGCATTCAGGCAGGTCGACGTCGGCGCGCAAGTCTCGGGGCAGTTGAAATCGCTGAAGGTCAAGCTCGGCGACAAGGTCACGAAGGGCCAGTGGCTCGCCGAGATCGACCCCGTGCTCTCGGAAAACGCGCTGCGCCAGGCACGCGCCAGCGAAGAAAGCCTGCGCGCGCAGCAGCAATCGACCGCCGCGCAACTCACGCAGGCGGAACTCGCGTTCCGGCGTCAGCAGGCCATGCTGCCCGACGACGCGACGTCGCGCGAGTCGTTCGAAGCCGCGCGCGCGACGCTCGACGTGCAGCGCGCGACGCTCGCGTCGCTCGCCGCGCAGATCCGCTCGGCCCGCATCCAGATCGAGACCGCACAGGCCAACCTCGGCTACACGCGGATCGTCGCGCCGATCGACGGCCAGGTCGTCGCGATCGTCACGCAGGAAGGCCAGACGGTGATCGCGCAACAGCAGGCGCCGGTGATCCTGAAGCTCGCGGATCTCGACACGATGACCGTGAAGGCGCAGGTGTCGGAAGCCGACGTGATCCGCGTGAACGCCGGCCAGACCGCGTATTTCACGATCCTGGGCGAACCGGACAGGCGCCACTACGGCAAGCTGCGCGCGATCGAGCCGGCGCCGCAGAACTACGCCGAAACGCAAGGCGCGCTCGGCGGCGGCGCGGGCGGCGGCGCGAAACCGAATTCGGCGGTGTTCTACAACGCGTTGTTCGAGGTGCCGAATCCCGAGCACCGGCTGCGCATCTCGATGACCGCGCAGGTCAACATCGTGCTCGGCAACGCGCGCAACGCGCTCAGCATTCCGGCTGCCGCGCTCGGCGAGAAACGCAAGGACGGCACCTACGCGGTGCGCGTGCTGCGCGCCGACGGCAGCACGGAAACGCGCAACGTCCGCATCGGCATCAACAACAACGTGCGCGTCGAAGTGCTGGCCGGCCTGAAGGACGGCGAACGCGTGGTGATCGGCGAAGCGTCCGCGGACGACCACGCGCCGCTGGCCGACGTGGTGTGACGATGAGCCAGCCCCTGCTGAAACTCTCCGCCGTCACACGACGCTTTCCGGCCGGCGACAAGGACGTCGTCGTGCTGAACAACGTCAACCTGTCGATCCACGCGGGCGAGATCGTCGCGATCGTCGGCGCATCGGGCTCCGGGAAGTCGACGCTGATGAACATCCTCGGCTGCCTCGACCACCCGAGCGAAGGCACCTACACGGTCGGCGGACGCGACACGCACATGCTCGACAGCGACGAGCTCGCGCAACTGCGCCGCGAGCACTTCGGCTTCGTGTTCCAGCGCTATCACCTGCTGCCGCACGTCGACGCCGTCGCGAACCTCGAAATGCCCGCGATCTATGCCGGCACGCCGCGCGCGGAGCGGCACGCGCGCGCACGCGAGCTGCTCGCGCGCCTCGGGCTCGCGGATCGCGCGCACCATCGCCCCGGGCAACTGTCCGGCGGCCAGCAGCAGCGCGTGAGCATCGCGCGCGCGCTGATGAACGGCGGCCACGTGATCCTCGCCGACGAACCGACCGGCGCGCTCGACACGAAAAGCGGCCAGGACGTGATCCGCATCCTGCACGAGCTGAACGCGCTCGGCCACACGATCGTCATCGTCACGCACGACAAGGCCGTCGCGCGCCATGCGCGGCGCATCATCGAGATCAGCGACGGCGAGATCGTCGCCGACCGGCCGAACCGCCACCATGCGGAAGCCCTCGCGGAAGCAGCCGCGGGCGCAGATGCAGCGGAAGCGAGCGAAGCGGAAACCGGCACACCATCCACCCGCGATCGTCGCGACACGCTGTCGCCGCCCGCGGCAGTCGCCCCCGATCCGCAGGCCGATGCCGCCCCGCGCGTGCGCCGCTTCGCGGCCGGCTCCGGACGCTTCGCCGAGGCCTGCCGGATGGCGTGGATCGCACTCGTGTCGCACCGGCTGCGCACGCTGCTGACGATGCTCGGCATCATCATCGGCATCACGTCGGTCGTGTCGATCGTCGCGATCGGCGAAGGCGCGAAGCGCTACATGCTCGACGAGATCGGCAGCATCGGCACGAACACGATCAACATCTACCCGGGCACCGACTGGGGCGACAGCCGCGCCGATGCGATCCAGACGCTCGTGCCCGCCGACGTCGCCGCGCTCGCCGAGCAGCCGTATGTCGACAGCGCGACGCCCGAAACGTCGCGCACGCTGCTGCTGCGCTACCGCAACGTCGACGTGAACGCGCTCGTGAGCGGCGTCGGCGACCGCTTCTTCCAGGCGCGCGGGATGCGTTTGGCGCTCGGTGTCGCATTCGATGAGGATGCAGTGCGCCGCCAGGTGCAGGTGGCCGTGATCGACCAGAACACGCGCCGCAAGCTGTTCGGCGCGACGCGCAACCCGATCGGCGAAGTGATCCTGGTCGACAACGTGCCGTGCGTGGTGATCGGCGTGACGGCGGACAAGAAGAGCGCGTTCGGCAGCGTGAAGAGCCTGAACGTGTGGGTGCCGTACACGACCGCGAGCGGGCGCCTCTTCGGGCAGCGTTATCTCGACAGCATCACCGTGCGCGTGCGCGACGGGCAGCCGAGCGCCGCCGCCGAAAAAAGCCTCGAAACGCTGATGAAGCAGCGCCACGGCCGCAAGGACTTCTTCACGTACAACATGGACAGCGTCGTGAAGACCGTCGAGAAGACCGGCCAGTCGCTGACGCTGCTGCTGTCGTTGATCGCCGTGATCTCGCTCGTCGTCGGCGGGATCGGCGTGATGAACATCATGCTGGTGTCGGTTACCGAGCGCACGCGCGAAATCGGCATCCGGATGGCGGTCGGCGCGCGCCAGTCCGACATCCTGCAGCAGTTTCTCGTCGAGGCCGTGCTGGTCTGCCTGCTCGGCGGCACGATCGGCATCGCGCTGTCGTTCGGGCTCGGCGCGCTGTTCTCGATGTTCGTCGCGCAGTGGAAGATGGTGTTCTCGGCCGGCGCGATCGTGACCGCGTTCGTCTGCTCGACACTCACCGGTGTGATATTCGGCTTCATGCCCGCGCGCAACGCATCGCGGCTCGATCCGATCGATGCGCTCGCGCGCGACTGACGCAAGGCCCGCCATGACGCATTCCTCACCGCTCCAGCGCCTCGGCGCATTCGCATGCGCGGCCGCGCTGCTCGCCGGCTGCGCGGGCGCACGCCATGATCCGCTGCCCGCCGTCGCGATGCCCGCGAATTGGTCCGCGCCGGTTTCCGCCGACGCAGCGGCCACGACGCGCGACTGGTGGCGCAGCTTCGGCGATCCGCAACTCGACGCGCTGATCGACGACGCGCTGCGCGCCAACAACGACCTCGCGATCGCGGCGATCCGCGTGTACCGCGCGCAACTGCAGGCCGGGCTCGCGAATACGAACCTGACGCCCAACGTGACGCTCGGCGCGAACGGTGCCGTGTCGCGCACGCTTGATACGCACCAGATGAGCCGGTCGAGCAACGCGAACGTTTCGCTCAGCTATGAAATCGACCTGTGGGGCCGGCTGGCCGCGCTGCGCGACGCCGCGCGCTGGGAAGCCGACGCGACGGCCGCCGATCTCGAAGCCGCGCGGCTGTCGCTGATCGGCACGACCGCGTCGCTGTACTGGCGGATCGGCTTCCTGAACCGGCAGATCGCGCTCGGCGACGCGAACATCGCGTATGCGGTCCGCACGCTCGCGGTCGTCCGGTCACGACACACGGCCGGCGCCGTGTCGGGGCTCGACCTTGCGCAGGCCGAACAAAGCCTCGCCACGCAACGGGCCGCGCAGACACGCCTGATCCAGCAGCGTACCGAGAACCGTCACGCCCTCGCGATCCTGTTCGACCGGCCGCCACAACAGCGCGCGGCCGAACCGCCGGCGCTGCCCGACGCGCCGCCGCCGGAAGTGGCGGCCGGCCTGCCGGCC
>NZ_ASSI01000189.1:0-26815 GCF_000466765.1 Burkholderia sp. AU4i
TGACACCGGGCGGCCATCGGCTCCTTCAGTCGCACGGGCGCGAACTCAGGGGACTGGCGGCAGCACTGCCAACCCCGGGTTCCACCGGGACGAGCCCAACCCCTACGAGGCGGGCGGAATCTTGGGGCCCGGTCAGCGCAACACCCCTCAACCTTTTTGCTGTGGAGAGTGTCATGCAACTCGCTTCCTCCTTCCGTTACGGTTCCCCGATGCTCCGTTCCGACTCGCCGCTGTCGGACGACCAGATCCGCCGTGTTGCTCCCTCGATTTTCGCGGACGGCAAGCACGAAAGCCGCTCCGACCGCTACACCTACATTCCCACCATCGACGTGCTGCGCGGTCTGCGCAACGAAGGCTTCCAGCCGTTCATGGTGTGCCAGACCCGCGTGCGCGCCCAGGACAAGCGCGAATTCACCAAGCATCTGATCCGCATGCGTCCTGCGAGCGAAATCACCGGCGAGGATGTCAACGAAGTCATCCTCCTCAATTCGCACGATGGGTCCAGCGGATTCCAGTTACTCGGTGGCGTCTATCGCTTCGTCTGCCAGAACGGGATGGTTGCGGGCGAAACCATCGGCGAGGTCCGCGTCCCGCACAGGGGCAACATCGTGCAGAACGTCATCAATGGCGCGTTCGATGTGCTCGACGGCTTCGACCTGATCCGCGAACAGAAGGACGGCATGAAAGCCGTCACGCTCGACCGCGACGAACAGTACGCGTTCGCGCGCTCCGCCCTCGCGCTGCGCTACGACCCGTCCGACACCGAAGCACCCGCCCCCGTCACCGAAAGCCAGTTACTCGCCCCGCGTCGCTTCGAGGACCGCCGGGACGACCTGTGGACGGTATTTCAAAGAACGCAGGAAAACCTCACCAAGGGCGGACTGCATGGACGCTCGCGCAGCGGACGCTCCATGTCCACGCGTCCCATCACCGGCATCGACCAGAACGTGAAGCTCAACCGCGCGCTGTGGATGCTGGCTGACGCCCTGCGGCAGATGAAATCGTAACGACTAGCGGGCGGCATATTGCGCCGCCCTTCCCTGATTGATCAGGACTCCTTTCCTGGTCAAGTCCTGACTCATCCCGCAGTGCCGACCCGGAATCTTCTTTCCAACTTTCTGGAGCCAGTCATGCAAGCCCAAGTCGAAACCCCTGTCGTTGACACCGCCGAATCAGCAACACCGCTTGAAACCAGTTTCGGCAATGAACAGCCCATCGTCGCCGTGCCGTATTCGAGCCTGCACCCCTCACCGCTGAACGCCCGCACCCGACCGCTCTCGGGCATTGAGGGCCTCGCCGCCAACATCCGCGCCAAGGGCCTGTTGCAAAATCTCGTCGTTCACGAAATGAAGGGCGGGCGCGGCAAGCAGCGAAAATACGGCGTCTGCGCGGGCCAGCGCCGCGAAGCCGCGCTCGACCTCCTGTATGCGCAGAAACACATCGCCGCCGACTACCCGGTGCCGGTGCGCATCGTCAGCGACGGCGAAGCCCTCGCCATTTCGCTGATCGAGAACAGCGAACGCGAAGGACTCGATCCGTTCGACGTGCTGCGCGCCTACCGGATGCTGGCCGAGGAAGGGCGCAGCGTCGATTACATCGCTGCGCTTTTCTCCGCGTCGCCGCTTACCGTGAAGCGCCGCATGAAGCTCGCCAACGTGTCACCAAAGCTGCTCGGCCTGCTGCGCGAGGACGCGATCACGCTCGACCAGCTTGCCGCCCTCGCCCTCGCGGATGACCATGAAACGCAGGAACACATCTGGTTCGATGCGAACGAATGGCAGCGCCAGCCGAACTATCTGCGTCAGGCGATCACGCGCGCCGAAATCGATGCGAGCCGCAGCCGCCTCGTGCGCTTCGTGGGCCTCGCCGCCTATGAAACAGCGGGCGGGTACGTGAGGCGTGACCTCTTCAGCGATGATGAGAACGCCGGTTACATCGCAGACGCCGAATTGCTTCAAAAACTCGTCGCGCAGAAGCTCGATGCCGCTGCGGAAGAAGTCCGCGCCGAAGGATGGGGCTGGATCGAGACACGTGTCGAGCGCGACTTCCTCGAACTGAACCGCTACGGCAGGCTTCGCCCGGTCCAGCGCCCCTACACGGATGACGAGCAGAAGCAGATGGATGCCCTCACCGCACAGCAGGACGAACTGGCTGAAAAACTCGAAGCCCTTTCGGAGGACGACGAGAGCGCCTACGAGGAAGCCGACCGCCTCAACGAGGAAATCGAGCGCGTCAATGCGGCGCTCATCGCCCTCGAAAGCGTCGCACTGGTATGGGACGAAACGCAGATGGCCGGGGCGGGCGCATTCGTCATCGTCGGACCGCAGGGTGAACTGGTCATCGAGCGCGGCCTCGTGCGGCGCGAGGACGCGAGCGTCCTCGAAGCGGCGGGCGCAGACGTGACCGGCACGCCCGAGGCACAGGCGCACGATCCGGTATCCGCACAGGCACCGAAGCTCCGGCCCATTCACAACGCGAAGCTCTGCCAGCGCCTCACGGCACACCGTACCGCCGCCGTCCATGCGGAACTGCTCGCGCAGCCCACCGTGGCGCTCGCGGCCCTCCTGCACCATCTGGTGCCGAAGGCGCTGCCCGAGCACTTCGGGCGTATGTCCGCGCCCGACTTCCTCGCGCTCACCGGCACCAATAACCAGGACAGCCTGTTGCGGGCCGCAGACGACCTGGGCACCAGCCCCGCGTGGAGCGCCATCGAGGCGCAACGGGCGCGGTGGATCGCAGAATTGCCCGCGAAGCGCGCCGACCTGCTGCCCTGGCTTGTCCAGCAGGACCCCGGCACGACCCTGCTCGATCTGCTCGCCTTCTGCACCGGCACCCTGCTCGACGGGATCACGGGCGAAGAACGACCCCATGCGATCAACGCGCTCGCGTCGGTGCTGAACCTCGACATGACGCGGTACTGGACGCCGACCCGCGCCACGTATTTCGACCACGTCAGCAAGGCGCGCATCGCCGAAGTCGTCGCCACCGCCGTGTCACCGAAGGCCGCAACGGACCTCGAAAAGATGAAGAAGGCCGACGCGGCAGCCGCCGCCGAACTGCGGCTCGCGAAAGTCGCCTGGGTGCCGGAAATCTTCACCGACCGGGAAATTCCAGCCGCTCCCTCCTGGAGTGGCCGGGATGCCGAGGAGGACGAGGAGGACGGGGGCGAAGACAACGACAGCGCAGATAGCGCAGACGGTACCGACGCACAGGACGGCGACGATGCCGCTACGGAACCCGGCACCGGAGCGGAGCACGTCAACGACACGCCACCCGATACGGCAGCCGTGAACGCCCCAACCAGCCCTCACTCGCCGTGGCCCTTCCCGACTGCTGACGGCGTGAGCATCGGACAGTCCGGCCCGCTCGCGGCCTGACGGCAATTCCCTGCGAACCCTGCCCCGTTGCCCAGGCAATGGGGCAGGACAGGCGGCACGTGCCCGAGTCATGTCACCGGGTCACGGCCTGCTGCCTGCGCACCTGACCTCAACAGGAGCAATATCATGTTCAACCGCATCCGCATGACCGTGGTCGCGACCAATGCTCAAGGCTCGCCCGACCTTTATCTGACCTTCGTTCACGCCACTGACCTGCAATACGGACACGGTCGGCATTACGACATGGCAATCGCACGCGCAGAGGACGAAGGCTATCGCGCCCCGATGATTGCGTTCGACCACAATGACGCGGCGGCAGGGGCGCTTCGCCATGCCCTCGCTTTCATGCAGGGTGAAACCGACGAAGTCTGAGCCGCGCGGGCAGACGGCCCGCCGTCTGCCCTTCGCAACCCGTGACGCGCCACTGGCACCCCAACGGCCTGACGGCTCGCCGCACGGACAAAAACGCTTGATGTCCCCGCGCAACCGCGCGTGAATGATGTCGTCGCAACCGTCTTTCAAACGCAACCGGGAGATCATCGTGAACATGCCCGACCTGCCAGCCGCCGCAAGACGGCAGATCGCTGAAATTGCCAGGACCACGCCCGGCATTGAAACCCTCGAAACCCGCTACGCTGACCGGCTCGACTTCCATGACACCGCCGTCTGGTCCATCAGGGCCGCACTTGAAGCCGCCTACCTGGCCGGGGCCGCAGCCGCGAAAGAGATGGCACAGCAGGGCGGCACAGCATGAACACAACTGCAGCCACCGGGAACGGGCCAGGGGCATCTGAGGCGCGCCGGGCAAGCGACGGGCTCGCGCCGACGGGTGTCCCGTACGGCCTGTACCGTCCGGGCTTCGTGATTCACTGCCGCCTGGTGGCGCGCGGCACCGGCGAGGTGTCGCCTGCCCGGACAGGCGGCGAGCCGTCTGCCTGTGCCCAATGAATGCCAGCCCACCAGCCAGCCACGCCGCCCGCGCCCGCCGCCAGCAGCACGACGACCAGACCGCCCGCGACCAGGCCGTAACACGCCCTTACCAGGCGTCGCATGGCGACCCGCTCGAATGACGCGAGTGCCGCGTCGAGCCGTTGCCGCTGCTCACGTGCCGCGACCGCCGCCGCTCCCACAATCCGGTTTCCGGCAACGCGCGCGATCCGGTTAGCCGCGTGCTGCGTGAGGGTCGACAGTGCCTCATCGCTTAACGCCGCAAGCGCCGCCCGGTAGCGCGCCTCGTGCTCGGCGGTCATCCTCTCCGCGAGCGTGATCGTTTCCTTGCAGCGTGCGAGCGCCTCGCGGTGCTGCACCATCAGCCCCTGCGTCGCGGCATACGCTTCGGCGCGCGCGGCATCGACGCCACCGGCACCCGCCTGCCGGATGCGCTCCGGCATCGCCTCGTAGAGGCGCACGTAGTATTCCAGTACCGCCAGCACCGACCACAAGGCATCGTTGTCCCGCAGGTTCAGCGCCGCCGACACGCGGCGCATGCGCAGCAGGCTTGCGTCATCCGGCGGTGTGCCGCTCACTTCGAGGAAAAGCCGGGCGAGCGGATCCGCCGGGCGCGCACGACGCGAACGCCGCTCACGCATCGCCTGTCACCTGCGCGAACATCGCGTCGTAGCATGCCCGCCAGCGCAGCAATTCAGCGCGCTGTCCGATGGGCAGGGTTTCGACCGCCTTGCGTACCGACAGCCGCTGGCTGCGCAGATCATCGGCCACGCGGTCCGCGAGTTCGGGAAAATCCAGCGACCGGCCTTTCGCCTCGATGCTTTTGCGCAGCTTCGAATCCTGATACAGCACGAACCGTTCAGGCGTACCGTAGTAACCATTGCGCACGACATGCACCGTCGCGTCCGGGAACGTGTCGCTGAACTGTCGCAGCAGTTCGAGACTGTCGCGCTGCCGGTTGATGACCCAGAACACGACGAGCCGCCGTCCCAGTTCATCAAGCGTGCTGCCCAGTGTCGCGCCGTAGCGCGTGACGCCATCCTGGTTGCGCGCCGCCGTGCTGACCACCACGACCGCATCGCGATGCCCGTCGCAGTAGTTCACCATGTCGATCCAGCCGCCCGCCGTGTCCAGATCGAACGATGCGCACGCAATCTCGTCGTGTACTGCGCGCATCACGTCCGGGTTCGACGTGTCGTTTTCCACGAGGACGGTATTCACGCCCCGGCGTTGCAGGTGATCCACCAGCGCGAGTGCGACCACGCTCTTGCCGACGCCGCCCTTGCCACCGCCGACGAGATAGATGGGATTGACTGCCGTGTCGACTGTCCTGTCCATTGCGACTCCCTACAGGTCCTCGGTGTCGGGCCGGATTGCAAATCCGAGCGTGCCCTGCACCGGCATGAGTTGTCCGGTTACGGTCTTTCCCCCATCCTTGCGGACCTGTTTCTGGCGCGGCGAACTGTCTGGCGCACGCGTTTCCGCTCTGTCCGGCTGTGCCGCTACTCTCGCGCCTGACGCCGCGCGCGCACCGCTCGCGCCGCCGCCCTTCCCGGCTGCGCGCAACCCGTAGCGGATCGCACCCGCCGTGATGTCGATCCCGTGCGACTTCGCCTGTTCCGCGATCTGCTCCAGCGTATAGCCTTTTGCCTGCGCCGCGCGTACACGCGCGCGCATGTCTTTCATCGCATCGCGCACCGTGACGCCGCGTTCCGCATCCGGCCTCTCGGGCAGCGCATCAAGCGCACGGGCAAACGCTTCCCATTGCGACTTCGCATAGACCCTCGCGACAGGCATTGTCACCCTCCCGTGCACACCTTCCTGCGCGCCGTTAACGCACGGACCTGTCACCATCCTGCGCACAGCAAACGCAACCGTCAACCACCTGTTTTCGCACGGCAAACGCGTACGGGAACGCATGGGATGCGATGGGAAGCGATGAGCACAACGCACTTTTTAACGCCTGTCGTACACACGCGACATATCCGCCGTTGACGCGCGGTTACGCATTGATATTCACTCGCGCCACGCACCGGGTTCGCACGTTGCCGCCTCACGTTACGCACGGACCTTGATCATCGCTACGCAGCGGATGATCATCGACAGCGCAAGAGCAGCGAATGTGGCAACGCCACGCATTGGACATCGATAACACCCGAGCTGTGCACGGCGTGCGACGCAGCAACGCCAGACCTGCACCCGGTATCGCGCCACTTCTGCACACGTCACACGTGCGTTTAGCAAGACGACATACGCACAATCGTGGGCATGCCATGCGCACGGAATGGACCGATAAACGCGAAAGTACTGCGCACGGGAAGCGCATCCGTTTGCGCACCGGCATACGCATTTCGTTTGCGCCTGAAGGGAGACCTCTGCGCAGCGGTTTCGCATGGCCTTCGCACACGGTTCGCACGCGATACTTCGGGGCCTGAACAGAGGTTTACGCCGTGACGGAAACCTCTGCGCAAAACGTTTACGCCGCGCGACAAAAAACGCACGGAAAACACGGTATTGCAGGATAGGCTACCGCCGGTTTTGGGCGCCATGCGCGCAATAACGCACAATGCTATGCCGGGCCCGGCCCGGAAACAGGCAACCGACGAATGCGACGCGAAGCGCCGTTACCTCTTCGGCGCTTGCATCGCAGCCCGCCATGACAGGGGTATGCGGTGTGCGCATTTTTCCGGCGAGTGAGGACGCCGCGTTCGGCCGCGGCGGGTTTCGAGGCGGTGCGTAGAGCGTGTCGCGGTAGATTCAGCTTGAGGTCGAGTTGTGGGACAGGTGATCTACCACTTGCTGGCGTTGACCGCATCCCTGAACGCCTTGCCCGCCGTGAATTTTACCGTCTTCGCAGCAGCAATCTGGATCCGTGCCGCCCCTTTTTGCACTATCTGTCGCACATCCCGTACGTAGCTCCGCATGTCCCGCTCTCGCCATCCGTCCTCCCGTCAATCGCGGAAGCCGCGCCATTCGCGTGCCACGCTGCTCCCGTTGCCTGCCAGCGCAACCAGCATGTGCTCGCTGAAGTTTCACGCGTGTCTCACCATCGTGCGTGTCGGGTTTGGCAACGCCGAACACCTGGTCGAACTGGCAAGCGTCATGTATATCGCGTACCTCCTGCAACACAAAGGGTATGGTACGCAGCCCGTCGAACGCTTCCACGAAGCCGAAGACGCGATGGAGTGTGTAAACAGGCGAGGCCTGGAAACCGGTACGTGGCGCCTCGATGACGCCGCCTATCCTCGCTTCGCGGAACTCCTGACCTTGCACGACCGGCAACTGGCCGATGCCCCCGCACACGTCATCATCACAGCAGAGGATGAACTGATGCGCTTCATTGGTAGCACTACACCCTCACCGCTGCCGCCCCCACCCGGTTGAATCACAGATCGCGAAAGCATAAGCGCGACTTGACACGCTGACCTCGGCAACGTCGTGCGGCAGTTATCGTGTTACGCCGGACATCCCCGGACCCATCCACGAATCCCGTGTTTCCTGCACATCGGCGTAATGCGGGCTGGCACGTATAGGACAGCCGTTTGGTGCCGCTGAACCGGGCGGCCTGGCAGGAGCGGCAATTTAAGTCTGCTTTAAGACATGATGGCCTTCAGATAAACGCTGTGTTGGCGTTCGTTCGATAATCGGACGACCTTCACTGAACGGCGGAGACAGTCATGGATGAGGTCAAGTTTTACGTTGGGCTCGATGTGCATAAAGACTCCATCGCAATCGCATTCGCCCGGGCGCACTTGCGGGACGATCCTCAATTTGTCGGGACGACCCGCTACAGCGTGATTTCCCTGACGAAGGCACTCTCGAAGCTGGGCAAGCCAGCCGAGCTCAGTGTCTGTCACGAAGCGGGCCCCTGCGGGTATGGGCTCGTGCGGGCGCTGCGCGAACAGGGCTATCGCTGTGAAGTGGTTGCGCCATCGCGCGTCGCCCGGCGGCCTGCCGACAGAATCAAGACGGACCGTCGCGACGCATTACTGCTGGCAAGACTCCATCGGGCCGGCGAGCTGGTGCCAGTTGCAATTCCCGAGCCGGCGGACGAGGCCATCCGCGACCTGGTGCGCGCTCGGGAGGATGCTGTGAATGACCAGCGCAGAATGCGACAGAGGCTCAAATCCTTTCTGCTTCGTCATGGTCATGCCTACACCGGCACGCGGTGGGGACCGAAGCATGAACTCTTCCTCTCGAAGATAAAATTCGAAGAGCCCGCCCAGCATATCGTCTTCACCGAGTACCGGATGGCGGTGCGGTTCGCCACCGAACTCGTCGAGCGCCTCACGCAGTCGCTGCGCGCCCATGCCGAAACCTGGCGATGGTTGCCAGTGGTCAAAGGCCTGATGACCCTGCGCAGCATTGACATCATCTCCGCGTTGACCATTGTCGCGGAACTTGGCGACTTACGGCGTTTCCCGCATCCACGCGAATTCATGGGCTACCTGGGACTTGTGCCGTCGGAACACTCCAGCGGGAATTCAAAGCAACGAGGCCGTCTGACCAGGACGGGCAACAGGCACGTGCGCAGGATACTTGTCGAGGCGGCGTGGAACTATCGGTTGCCGGCGAGAATCGGTGAGTCACTACAGCCCCGACTGGAAGGACAACCTCGACATATCATCGACATCGCCTGGAAAGCGCAGGTTCGGCTCTGCCACAGATTTCGCCGGCTTCGCTCACGAGGTCTTCACCAGAACAAGACGTGTGCGGCAATCGCGCGCGAACTATGTGGCTTCATCTGGGACATCGGGACACGACTGCAGCCAGCCTGAGCACGCCGTTAAATCTTGCCCGGAGATTTTAGACAGGAGCCGCTATCGCAAAACCTTTAACTTCCACCTGATCGGTAACGCGGCATCGGGCGCGATGAGGGGAATCCTCGAGATTTTTTTGTGAGCACGCGACTGCGTGATCTCCGTGGTTAAGAGCGAGGTAGCCCCGTGACGGAAAGATGAAATGCGGTAACCAGCCCGCGGATATGAGCTTGATCCATCGTCGATAAACAGCCCGTCTGCCGCGTTACCAATCAGGTCGGATACGTTGACATTCGAGATCGCGGTGGCGAGGGCGGTGCTCGCCCTACTTGCAAAAACAGGCCATATGAGAAATACAGCGCAACGTTCTCTGGCCTGACGAAGGCATTTCATACATTGCTGTCTTGATGCACTCGCCTGCACCGGGCCGGAAGTACGGTGCATTTTCCGGAACAACCTGAACGGATAGCTGGAACGGATGGCCCAAGACGACCTTTCCGGGTCGGGTTTTTTCATGGGTCGCACAATCGGGAATCGAAGGGAACGCTCGTGTTTCCCGGCAAACGCAATGTGCATCCGGGCGATACGACAAACGGCGACGCGCGCAGCACCCCGTTGTCGTCGGACTGGCAACTGTCAATCGACGGCAGCCGGGCAGATCCCGTTCATTCCGGTGCTGATCTGATCTCAAACGAAGTCTTCATGGATTCCACGCGGTTTCGCCCTTCGCGCTTGGCATGATATAACGCGTCGTCGGCCACCCGAAGCAATTGCTCCAGCGCACTCCCGTCTTTCGCTGTAGTAGCAACACCCACACTGCATGTATAGCCAGGTAGTTCGTTATCTCCATCCTGCAACAGGGACAAGCGAATTCTTTCAGCCTGGGCAGACGCATCTTCCAGACTCACCCCGCGAAGCAGGACCGCGAACTCCTCCCCACCCAGACGGGCCATGGAAGTACCGTTGACCAGGACGGCATTTGCGCGCCGGCAAAAATCAACCAGCACCTTGTCGCCAACGTCATGACCATATTTATCGTTGATTGCCTTGAAGTGATCCAGATCCACAATCAACAATGCTAATGTGCCGCCCGTTCGCTGTGCCACCTGATATTCGCGTTGGTAAATCTCGGCGAATGCACGTCGGTTAAAAACGCCGGTGAGTGGATCCCGGGTTGCATACCACTTCAATTCCATATTCAATCTGTGAGTTGCCACCATGACAAACCCCAGCGCGAGCAGCAAAGTCACGAAACTGTAGGTTGCGAAATAAATGGCCTGAATCAGATCCGGCGAAAGGAAGTTGCTCTGGACGAGAGTGGGTAACAGGCTGGTCACGCCGCGAATCAGCAGCACGACAATCTGAAGCAGCAGCACGAATGCCAGAAAATATGTACTGGAATGCCTCACGCCGTAGCGAACTACGAGCAGGAGCTGAACACCATAGAGACCCAGCAAACAGCCTGTGATCGACGTGAGCCTGAGCGTATAGGCGGGTTCCACAAGCAGCCACCAGCTGACGCACGCCATTGTCAGGATCGTTGCCGCACTCACGCTGGCCCAGGAGGGCTTGCGTCCGTAAAACAACTGGGTGCCGACTAGCCACAAACCGACACCACACAGCAGACCGGCATTTGCCACGATCACTGACAGCCAGTCAGGTATCACCTCACGTAATCCGAACAGGACCGCCGTTACGGCAAGTATCAGAGACCCCAATGCCCACCGGCCAATACCGTTGATATTCGAATGTAAATCCCGATACACCGAAAACAACACGGATGACATGATTGCTGACATGACAGACGTCAGCAATATGACAGTGCGGGGGTCAATTGTGATCATTGGCTTCGTCGTTCAACTGGAAATGCGACGATACCACGCGATCAAAAGCCGCCTGTGGGGTACCGATCTCTTGAAACCCTTTACACTAAAAGCGAAAAGAGGCTGCGAATGTGAAGCACAAGTGATCGCGATGGAGAACGACGCAACGAACGGCAACAGTGTGTGAAAGTTCGTCTGCTGTGCAAGGCCGTCTATCCGGTACTCTTGGACTACCTGTGAAGCGGAAGGCTGAATGCAGCTGAGGTCGATGCAGTCATTGCCGCCTGTGCCAAAGGCTTTTCCTTTCCGACGAATCTCGACCGGGATCCACCGCTGAGAGGGCTCGCGCCCATGGGGAGCAGTCGACCGCAGCCTTCGCGACGCTAAACAAGCAGGTGCAAGGTCTGTCGCGCGTCGTGCGTTTGCTCAGGCTGCGTCACGCTGACGCCCGCGTAAAGAGGTCCGAAAGCCCACTTCGACTTGTTCTGGTGCAAACAGGAAAACCGGTTGATAGGTTTTGCGGCACCGGCCCGGCGCGTCCAAAATCTGAAGCGGCACCCCAGCCTCGACGCAGACAGGAACGCCGTGTCGGCGCTCGCGGTGCAACCATCTTGCCCAGCGCCTCGCTGCGGCAGCGTCCAGTTCCCAGACTTGATCAGAATTCCTGCCAATCCACGGCACGGGAGGTCGTCGCGATCATGGTGTCTCCGCCGGCGGTCGCGAATGGCGTCGTCCTGGTTGACGTTGCAGGGGAAGGCATGCGAACGGTCTGCGACGACAGACGCGGATCACTCGCTGGGGCGACTATGCGTGACCCGGCTGGCCGCGTATCGGCGATCCTGAAGACGGCCACCGCCTGACGTAGCGCCTGGGCCTGCTGGGCCATCGACTGCGCTGCTGCCGACGCTTCTTCGACCAGGGCGGCATTCTGCTGGGTCACCTCGTCCATCTGGGTAACCGCCGTATTAACCTGCCCGATACCGGCGCTCTGTTCTTCCGAAGCCGCCGCGATTTCGCTCATGATGTCGGTCACGCGCTTCACCGCCTGGACGATTTCGTTGATGGTGCTCCCGGCTTCCTCAACGAGTTTCGAGCCGGTATCGACGCGAGTCACCGACTCGCCGATCAGATCCTTGATTTCCCTGGCTGCTGCTGCACTGCGCTGGGCAAGCGTGCGTACCTCGCCGGCCACGACGGCAAACCCTCGCCCCTGTTCGCCAGCGCGAGCTGCCTCGACTGCTGCGTTAAGCGCGAGGATATTCGTCTGGAATGCGATGCCTTCGATCACGCCAATGATATCGGCGACTTTGGCGGAACTGTCGGAGATCCCGTTCATCGTCTCCACCACGCGGCCGACCACCTCCCCGCCGCGCTGCGCGATGGTCGACGCGGTGACGGCCAGTGTAGTGGCCTGCCTGGCATTGTCCGCATTCTGACGGACTGTGCTGGTCAGCTCTTCCATGCTCGACGCTGTTTCCTCGAGTGACGCCGCCTGCTCTTCGGTGCGCTGGGACAAGTCAGTATTGCCTTGCGCAATCTGGCCGGCAGCGACGGAGATCGACTCACTGGAAGCCTTGATGCCCTCCACGATGCTCGTCAACTGGTCTTTCATTGCGCCGAGCGAGTGCATCAGGCTGGAATGATCCCCTGTCTACAGGCGCACCATGACACGTAGATTGCCGGCCGCGATATCTCCAGCGAGCGCCACCGCCTCGCGGGGTTCGCCACCAAGCTGTTTTGCCAGGACTCGCGCAATCATCAGCGCCACACCCAGCGCAATGACCGCCGCCCCGACGTTCACTCCGATCACCAGCGCGATCGCGTGCGAATATGCCTTACTGGCCAGTTCCCCCTCGCGGGCCGCACCCGTCACGTTGACCTCGACGATTGTCTTGATGTCTTTCTCGATGGATTTGCGAATAGTGGCTGACTGACCGCTCACGAGAGCCAACGCTTCCACTGGCTTGCCTGCTTTCGCCAGTGCCCTGACCTGCTGGTCGACCTCCAGATACTGCGGCATAAGCGTCTGGATGTCAGCGTATGCGGCTCTCTCCTCCGGCTCGGTCATGAGATTCTGGTATTCGGTTTCGGCGTGACGATAGTCCGCCAGCGCTGACTCGATGAGTGGTTCCAGCGCCGCGGCATCGGCGGCCGTCGCCGCAGCGGCCACTCGGTATTCATTGATGCGGATCTCGCGAAGCCCGGCCTGCATCTGCAGACTGCTGCGCACGCTTGGCAACCAGTTGTCACGCAATTCCACGACGCGGGCGTTTTCACCACGCAACTCTAATAGAGAAAACGCGCCCAATCCAACCAGCAAAACGATAACAAAAGAAAATCCCAGGATCAGCTGGGTGACCACCTTCAAGTTTTTGAGAGCCTGCACGCTAATGCCTTCGTTGGGTTGAATAAGCGCTTCCCGCGCTTCGGAGTCCAGATATAAAGAACATTATTTGCTCCTGATATCGACAGATAGGCTCATGCCCTTGAGATGAAATTTATCCTCGCGTCGCCACTGAGTGATCGACGAGCTTGGTTAGATTCTGCGGAGTGTTTTTAAGCTTCCGCAAGTGATAACCAATGGTTGCCAGAGCAACTGCCGTTATCCTTGCGTCGTCCGGAGCGGACATATACAGTTACCGCGCTGCATGTCTTTAAAGTCAGTACGACGACACCGCGGCTCTTTTCCGCCTGTCGCCACTGTCGTACCAATTCAGCGATCAAGGTGCCCCAGACATTCAAGGCTTTGCTCGGGCAATATCTGAGTATGCATGGCGCTTTTGCGATCCGCTGGACGAACTCGAACGCCCGGACACAATTCAGCACACTTTGCGTTTCCGTCTACGCGGAATGGGACGCTTTACGTCGACGTGTTCACTTCTGAAGGAGGACGCAGTGGCCAGCGCTTCATCGAGCGCATTAACTGCTCGTTGCGCGAATCCTCTGAATTTTGCACCCCGCTCCGTCAGAATCACTCCGCGTGTCGAGCGGCTGAAGAGCGGCCCACCAAGTTTTTCCTCAAGGTCTGAAACGTAATGTGACACGGTGGACGCCTTGACCGAAAGCCTCTTCGCCGCCACGCTGAAACTTCCTGCTTCTGATGTCGTGAGAAAAGCCCGGACCGCTGCATAGTAGTTCATCGATCTTTCCCTCGTTGCAGACTCGCGTTGCGTTCCTCGCCCATATGTCGACGCTGCAGCGTGAACACCGCTACGTAAGCCGAATTTTCGAAACAATTCCACAGCCATAGATGGCGGCGGAGATCATGGCAGCTTCGTCTATGCCTGGCAAACCCCTTGTCGCAATTCTGATTTGCGATCGTGCACAACGAAGTGGGGGGTCCCATTTCTGCAAAACTGAATTCCTTATGTGGGTGTTCCACTCCAATAGCCGAGCCCCTATCCTCGAACCTTTAATCGCTATAGGCGGCCACTCGATACGGGTGTATGGGTTCCCACACAATACAAGGCGGGGCGGATCGCAATCAGCGCTCCCAGCCTCAGCAAGCCGTATTGAACACCCGAGCCGTCTGTAGACGGAGATGCCACATGAAAAAAGAAGGCACGGTATTTTCGCGCCGCGGTTTCATCAAGAGTTCGCTCACGGCCGCCTCGTCGGTCGTGCTTCTCAAGGCTTCCCCCACCGTTCCTGTCGCCGACGCCTCGGCGGCCGAAAATCCGGCTGCTCCCGCCTACGAACCTCGCTATTTCACCGCTGCGGAATGGGCTTTCATTCAGGCAGCGGTGGACCGCCTGATCCCCTCGAATGACGATGGCCCCGGCGCACTGGATCTGCACGTGCCCGAGTTCATCGACCGGCAGATGGATACCGACTACGGGCACGGCGCGCGCTGGTATCTGCAGGGACCTTTTCACCCGGACTCGGACTTTACGCTCGGCTACCAGATGAAATATTCGCCGCGTGACATGTATCGCGTGGCGATTGCCGGCATCGACGGGTGGTGCAGGCGCGAGCATGGCCAGAGCTTCGCGAAGCTGGACGCGGCCACTCAGGAGCGCGTGCTGGGGCAGCTCGAAAAAGGCGAGATCGTGCTGCCTGACATGAAAACGAACGAGTTCTTCATCCAGCTGCTCGCGAACACGAAGGAAGGCTATTTCGCCGATCCGATGTACGGCGGCAATCGCGGCATGGGTGCCTGGAAGATGATCGGATTTCCGGGCGCGCGCGCCGACTTCATGGACTGGGCCACCCAATACGACACGGTCTATCCGTTGCCGCCGGTGTCGATCCTGGGCGAGAAAGGCTAAAAAACCGGGCTGAAAGGCGCAGGCTGAAAAAAAGCTGGGAAACACTGCATGACAAAATCCATGAAACCCGTTGACGTCGTCGTGATCGGGCTCGGCTGGACCGGCTCGATCCTCTCCATGGAGCTGGCCAGCGAGGGCCTTGAGGTGGTCGCGCTCGAGCGCGGACACAATCGCGATACGTCACCTGACTACACCTATCCCAAGGCCGTCGATGAACTGAAATACGGGATCCGCGGCGAGCTGTTCCGCCGGCTGTCGCTTGAAACCGTGACGGTGCGCCACCAGGTCGGCGACACGGCCGTCCCCTACCGGCAATACAATGCGTTCCTGCTGCCCGACAACGTCGGGGGCGCTGGTGTCCACTGGAACGGGCAACTCTACCGGCCGTCGCCTGAGGACATGAAGTTCCGCTCGCACAACGTCGAGCGCTATGGTGCCGGGTTCCTGCCAGCCGACATGACGATCCAGGACTACGACGTCACCTGGAATGAGCTGGAGCCGTATTTCGACCGTTTCGAATATCTGAACGGCACATCGGGTCAGGCCGGTAACCTGCGGGGCAAGGTCCTGTCGGGCGGCAATCCGTTCGAGGGGCCGCGCTCGCGTGCCTACCCGACGCCCCCCGTTGCCGATCAGTACGCAGCGAAGCTGTTCGCCAGTGCCGCGCGCGAGCTTGGCTATCATCCGTTCCCGCAGCCCAGCGCGAACTGTTCCGAGCCCTACACGAACTTCTACGGCGTTCGCCTCGGACCGTGCAACCTGTGCGGCTTTTGCGAACGCTTTGGCTGCTTTCTCTACTCGAAGGGGGCGCCGCAAACCACGATCCTCCCTGCACTGATGCGCAAGCCAAATTTCGAGCTGCGTACCCAGAGCCATGTCGTGAAGATCAACGTCGATTCGACGGGCAAGCGTGCCACTGGCGTCACCTATATCGATGGCGCCGGCAACGAGGTATTCCAGCCAGCCGACCTCGTGATCCTGTCATCGTTCCAGATCAACAACGTGCGGCTGATGCTGCTCTCAGGCATCGGCAGACCCTATGATCCGGTGACCGGAAAGGGCGTGATCGGCAAGAACTTCGCCTACCAGATGATGAGCTCGACGTCCGTCTTCTACGACAAGGATGTGCCGATCAATCCGTTCATCGCAGCCGGCTCCGGCGGCTCGCAAATCGTCGACGAATTCAACTCGGACCACTTCGACCACGGCCCGCATGGCTTCCTCGGCGGCGGGTACATCATCGGCGGACAGACGGGCGGCAGGCCGATCCAGCAGCTCGCCGTGCCGCACGGCACACCGGCCTGGGGCGCGCAATGGAAGCGCGCGGCCAAGGACCATTACCTCCATACGACAAACGTCGTCGCGCACGGCTCAGTCATGGCGTATCGCGATGCGTATCTCGACCTCGACCCCACCTACCGCGATTCGCTCGGTCTGCCGATGCTGCGCATGACGTTCGACTGGCATGACAACGAGTACCGCATGACCCGCTTCGTCACGGACCGCGCGCTCGAGATCGTCGCGAAGATGAATCCGAAGTCGCATTCGACGCTGATGCGCAAGCCCGGCGACCACTTCAACGTGCGCGAATATCAGACCACGCACACAGCCGGCGGCGTCATCACGGGTGCCGACCCGCAGTCGAGCGCGCTGAACCGCTATCTGCAGAGCTGGGACGTGCCGAACCTGTTCGTGATGGGCGCCTCGGCGTTTCCGCAAGGCATCGGATACAACCCCACGGGCCTGGTTGGCGCGCTCGCCTACTTCGCCGCGGACGCGATACGGACACAGTATCTCAAGCGTCCCGGCGCGCTCGTGCAGGCGTGAGGAGCGCAGCCATGAAGACTACGCTCCGGCCGGGGACCATCATCGCCGGTCTCGTCGCGCTCGCCGTGGTGATCGTTGCGTGCGCATGGATCGTCGCGGCGCTATTCGGCGGCCGCGGCGGTAGGGCTCACGACGCGGCACTCGAAGCGGAAGCGCCGATCGACGCGAACGACACTGCGCTCATCCGCCGCGGCGCCTACCTGGCCGTTCTCGGCGACTGCGCCGCCTGCCATGTCGCCAAAGACGGCAAGGCCTTTGTTGGCGGCCTGCCGATTACCACGCCCATCGGCACGCTCTACACCACCAACATCACTCCGGACCCGGCGACCGGCATCGGCAACTACACGCCAAGCGATTTCGAGCGCGCGGTGCGTCGCGGGATCCGCAGGGACGGCAGCCCGATGTATCCGGCCATGCCCTATCCATCGTACGCCCACGTCAGCGACGACGACGTGCGCGCGCTTTACGCGTACTTCATGCACGGCGTCGCTCCCGTCGACTCGCCGAACCGCGCGTCCGGCATTCCGTGGCCGCTGTCCATGCGCTGGCCGCTTACGTACTGGCGCTGGGCCTTCGCGCCGAAGGTGCAGCCTGCCGCACATACGGACATCGACAGCGCGACGGCTGCAGGGGCCGCGCACGATGCGGCACTGCTGGAGCGCGGGCGCTATCTCGTCGAAGGGCTCATGCACTGCGGCAGCTGTCACACGCCGCGGGGTGTCGGTCTGCAGGAGAAGGCACTCGGGGACGCGGATGGCTCCGACTATCTGTCCGGCGGCGTTATCGACCATTACGTTGCGAACAGTCTACGCGGGGACGACCTGACCGGGCTGGGCCGGTGGAGCCAGGCCGATATCGTCGAATTTCTGCGCACCGGACGCAACCCAGAGACGGCCGCGTTCGGTGGCATGCGTGATGTTGTCCAGCACAGCTCGCAGTTTCTGAACGACACCGACCTGCTTGCGGTCGCCACGTACCTGAAGTCGCTGCCGGGGAATCATCCGGCCGGGCACTACGCGTATGCGGCCGCGGCCGGCGCCGCGCTCGCGAAGGGCGACGTGAGCGCGCGTGGCGCAATCGATTACCTGAACAGCTGCGCGGCATGCCATCTATCGTCAGGCAAGGGCTACCGCGACACGTTCCCCGCGCTCGCCGGCAATCCGGTCGTCAACGCGAAAGATCCGACGTCGCTGATCAACATCGTGCTCAACGGCAACACCGAGGTCGGGACTTCGCGCGTGCCGACGCAGTTCACGATGCCGCCCTTTGGCGACCGCCTGACCGACGCCGAGGTCGCCAACGTCGTCACGTTTATCCGGACGAGCTGGGGCAACCACGCGCCGGACGTCAATGCAGACGAAGTTGCGAAAGTGCGTGCGCAGACGCACGCACCAACCGTTGCGCGCCGCCAATGACATTCAATCGCTTTGCATGGGCGGATCGGGTGGGGTGGCAGATGCAGGACACAGAATAGCTGACGCCGAACTCCCGCTTATGGATTACTTCGCCGCCCTGCGCGCATTCCTCTATGCCGCGGATCTTGGAAGCTTCAACAAGGCCGCAGACCAGCTCCAGGTCAAGACCTCAACGGTCTCGCGACATATTGCCGAACTGGAGCGCGATCTCGGTATCGCGCTCTTCAACCGCTCCACGCGCGGACTCGCATTGACTGAGGGCGGACACGTGTTCCGCGAACAGGGCGCGGCCGCCATCCGGATGCTCGACGAGGCGTGCGTGGCAACCTCGTCGCTCAATGCGTCCCCGCAGGGCCTGCTGCGCGTGACGATGCCCACTGCGTTTGGGCGACGCCATGTGGTCGCCCACATTCCGGAATTCATGAGGCGGTATCCGCATATCGACGTGGACGTCGTCATCACCGACGAGATCGTGAATTTCGTTGCGACCGGGGTCGACGTAGCGATCCGCGTCGGCGTGCTTCCCGACTCGCAACTCATGGCGCGCCGACTGGCGAACCATACAAGCGTGGTCTGCGCGAGCCCTGACCACGTGCGCCTTCACGGCGTGCCGTCGTCGCCGGCCGAGCTTTCCACACATCCGGCCATACGCTTCGCGATCGCTGGTGACGACTCCTGGTTTCTCGCACGTCAATCCGGGGCCGACGGGCAGGAAGAAGCCGTCGAAGTCAAACTGCGCGGTCGCCTGCGCGCGAACAACATCGAGGCGATCCTCGACCTCGCGATCGCCGGCAGCGGCGCCGCGTTGCTTCCGCTATGGGCGATCGGGGAACCGCTGCGCACCGGACTGCTGGTGCGGCTGCTGCCGGACTGGCAGGGCCAGGCAACGAGTAGCCCGCCTGCGATATGGGGGGTGTATCCGCGCAAGAAAACGGTATCTTCCAAGGTGCGGGCGTTTCTCGACTTTTATTCCGATATGTTTAGCCGGGAGCGTTACTGGGAACCGTGATGTGCACGGGCAGGCGCGCCGCGACGGGCTACGGTGATGTTGAGTGCGCCAGGCCCATCAAACCAGACCATGACAAGGACTGAGTGATGCCAACTTTCTCTTCGGATGCCCTCAAGGGCAAGATCGCCGTGGTGACGGGTGCCGCACGCGGCATAGGTCGCGCCGCCGCAGTCGCTCTGGCGGAGGCGGGGGCCGATGTGGCCGGCCTCGACATTTGCTCCGCGGTTTCATCCATCGACACCTTTGCGCCTGCGACCCGCGCCGACCTTGCCGAGACGGGGCGTATGGTAACTTCTGTGGGCCGCCGCTGGCGCCCGATCGTGGCCGACCAGCGCGATATCGGCGCATTGCGGCGCGCGGCCGAGGAAGTGCGTGCCGCCTGGGGCGGTCTCGACATCCTCTTTGCAAATGCCGGCATCCAGGCGTTCAAGCCACTGCTGGAGATGGACGACGCCGACTGGTACGACCAGATCGACTGCAACCTCAACGGCACGGCCAACGCGATCCGTGCCTTTACGCCGCTGCTGGTCAAGCGTGGTGGCGGCCGCATCATCGTCACGTCCTCGACGCAGGGACAGCACGGCACGTTGAACGGCGCCGCCTACTCGGCCTCGAAGTGGGGCATTCTCGGTCTGATGAAGTCCGCGGCACTGGAGCTTGGCAAACACGGGATCACGGTTAACGCGCTCGTGCCCGGCCTGATCGACACGGCGCTCACCCGGCACGAAGATCGTTACGCGCAGATGATTCAGGTGGGCGGCAACGCGCCGTCGTACGACCCGGCCAAGGATGAAACGGCGGCTGCAGAGGGATTTGCCGCCAAACTGCCGCTTGGCCTGCCCTGGCTGCCGCCGGAGAGTATCGCACCCGCCGTCGTGTTCCTCGCGTCGGACGCCGCCGCCCTCGTGTCAGGAACAAGCGTCGCGGTGACGGGCGGCGACAGCGCAAATATTACGGCCTGAAAGCTACGATTACTCCGGAAAGCCGACACTGCCAGCAAACTCCGGAAGATGTCCGCGTGGCATGCCCAGCCTGATGTCCTGGAAACCGCCAACGATTTCATCCGGGAGCATGACGCCAACGATCTGCCCTTCTTTCTCGACGCACTGGCTGCCCGTCTCGACGCACGACTGGCGCATGACGCGGCCAGCATCGTCAGACAATTCGCAAAATCGCGCCCTGGCCGGCGAGCACGCCGCCGCCGCTCGCCGGCTTGACTGAGACTACCGCCCAGCAGAAGCAGGATGGGCGAACGCGCTGGTGACCGGACGGGTACTTTCGCCGCAGTGCGAAATGAACGTACGTCAACGGTACAAGCTGGAAGGCGGCATCTGGTTGCCCGAAGTGGACGGCTATCAATCCAGGCAGATCGGTCGAGCACCCTGCCACGCAACGTAGGCAAGCCGGCTTATGCGCGGGACATGACCTTCCATACCTCTACAGGACCGGCCTGCTTCCGGATATGCCAGGTTTTCCTGGGAATCGATGTTCCCTTCATTGTCCGCCAGGCTTCAACAACAAGTATTGCCTCACCCGGAATGTTCTGACTCGCTACTCCCGTGGTTCCTGCACCGTCCGACATCTCGATCACCACGGGTTGTTCCCCGACGTCAATCCGCAATTCGCCCCGCACTATCGCACCCGGATAAAAGTGGGTTGCGCTCACGAAAAGTGGAACACCTGTCTGATCGGAAGATCGCATGATCCGTTACCGGGGAGAAACAGCGTTTTGAGCCTTGTATCGAGGTCAACGGTATGTGCCATGAACCACATCGCATGCGAAACGTCATACCGACGTTCATCCGTCACCCGCCGGCAGACGTTACTGCTTATCATAACTACGACCCGGGCAAACTCGAAAGAGACGCTACTGATTCACGCAGCAATAAATATCATGTCACGCAAACCATTTGGGGCCACCCAGGCGCGCCGTGCCAAGGCGCTTTTCCTGCCCATGCCACGCGCCGACGCCGACAGGGTGATCCTGCAGCATCGGACGGCGCTCGAAGCCGTGCGAGCTGGCTATGCAGACGCCGGTCTGGCACGTCGGCTTTTCACGACCATTCTGCTGACCCGCTATCTGACCGAGGAGGGCCACGGCCTCCTCGACCTCGGCCTGCTGGACGAAGCGGAACAGATGCTCTCCACCGCACTCGATAACGGCGAGGACCGCGGCGACTGGAACTTTCCGCCTGCGCTTATCGATCTGTTGTCCCGCATTGTTAACGAACACGACCGGCAACTGCGTGAGACACGCCTGCAGGCGATCGTGCGCGCAAGCGAACGACTGGACCGACTGATCGGAAGCAACAAGCGGGAGAGACCGGACACGCCCGGCACAGAGTCCTAGTAGGTCTTGTAGGGAAGGAACTTTCCTGAGAGGACAACCCGCACGCGATCGCCCTTCGGATCCTGTTCCCGCTCGATGTCCATCGAGAAGTCGATCGCACTCATGATGCCGTCGCCGAATTCCTCGTGGATGAGCTCCTTGATGGTCGAACCATAAACGTTGACGATTTCGTACCAGCGATAGATCAGCGGATCAGTCGGGACGGCTGTCGGAAGCGACCCCTTGTACGGCACCGCCTGCAGCCACCGGAGCGCGTCGTCCGGCAGTTCAAAGATTTCCCCGATGACGCTGGCCTGTTTCTCGTCCAGCGTCATCTGTCCGAGACAGGCCGCGGTCGTCCACTCCTTGCTGAGGCCCACCCTGGCTGCCACATCAGCCCACTTGATGCCTTTGGCCACTTTCGCGGCAACGATCATTTCGGTCACTTCGTTCCGGCTCGAAATCATGCTGCACTCCTCTTCAGAAAGACGATCTGCCCTGCCCGGAGGCAGGCAATAAACCTCCACTATCATCGCTTGTCAGTGCGATCAGTTAATCGGACCATAGTCCGACGCGCACACAAGGATCTGCGCCATACACTGCTGCGTCCACTATCCCCGCAGTCATTCCCGTCCCTGGCCGGCTAACCCTTCTCGCTCGACGCTGTACGCGAGCGGCATGCTGGCGACGGCACGCGATGATTTACTCATGTCATGAGAATGATAGGGATTTTCATTATCAAAATTTTCTGAAAACTGGATTTTTTATTCTCCATTGCGTATCGTTCGCTCCAACCCGGAGAATCAAGATGAAAGGCGATCCGAAAGTCATCGAATATCTGAATGCCCAGCTCAAGAATGAGCTGACGGCCATCAACCAGTATTTCCTGCACGCGCGCATGTACAGGCACTGGGGCCTCAATAGCCTCGGCAAGCACGAGTACGACGAGTCGATCGGGGAAATGCGCCACGCGGACTGGCTCATCCAGCGGGTGTTCATGCTCGACGGTCTGCCGAACCTGCAGGATCTGCACAAGCTGCTCATCGGTGAGACCACGGAAGAAATCCTGCAGGCCGACCTGAAGCTCGAGCAGATATCACAGGCGACGTGCAAGGAAGCGATTGCGTACTGCGAGTCGGTAAGGGACTTCGTTTCGCGTGAGATCTTCGTGAAGATCCTTGATGGCACGGAAGAGCACATCGACTGGCTTGAAACCCAGATCGACCTGATCCGCAAGGTCGGGATCCACAACTACCAGCAAAGTGCAGCGGGTGAGGTCGCATCGTAGGCCGCAGCCTTTTCCGGACGACGCCCCGGGGTCGCACCTGCTCCATCCTGACCGGGCCTTGAATTCCAGCGCTCACCGCTGCGCCACATACATAACCAGCGACGCGGCGGGCAGTGCAGCACCTGTCCGGGACGCCAGCTCCCATTCCCACGAACGAAGCACCATGCTCCAGCCATGGAGCCGATTGCGCCGCCCATAAAGAAAAACGCAGCGGACGCAGTTGGGCAGTTGGGGTGGCTGGGGGCAGATCTCCCTGCCCCGGCACTCGGCGGCCGGAATACCGTAATGCCAGCGAGTGCGACTTCCTGGCGCCGCCGCGAGTTCCTCAACCGTCGATGCGCCAGATCAGGATCCGGAATCGCCAGCGAGCACAAACACCTGCACCGCCTGCCGCAGGCTTCCTGCCGACTCGTGCAGCGAAGCCGCCGCGCCTGCTGCCTGTCCAACGAGCTCCGCGTTCTGCTGCGTCACCTGATCCATCTGCGCGATTGCATGATGGACCTGCTCGATGCCCTGCGCCTGATCCTGCGTTGCTGCCGTCATCTCCGCCATGATGCCAGCGACGCGCCGGATGCTGTCGACGACCCGGTGCATCGTTTCGCCGGCCTCGCCCACGAGCTTCGTGCCGGCGTCGACCTTGCCCGCCGAATCCTCGATCAGCGTCCGGATTTCTCTCGCCGAGGTCGCCGAACGTTGCGCGAGCGTGCGTACCTCTCCGGTCACCACGGCGAAACCACGTCCCTGTTCGCCAGCACGCGCGGCCTCGACTGCCGCGTTCAGCGCAAGAATGTTGGTCAGAAAGGCGATCCCTTCGATGACGCCGATGATCTCGGACATTTTCGTGGCCGATTCGTCGATCGAGTCCATCGTCCGGACAACCCGGTCAGAACAGGCGGCAACCAACGTAATGCGCGCGGCAATTTGAACGGCGCCTCAAAAGGTTCGTCCAGTGGGGCCATATCTACGAGGAGCGGCAGCAGGTCTGGGAGTGGCTCCCCCGGCGGTGACTGGCCGAGCACGACCGGAAATCCGTCCGGCGTTGGGCGCTGAAACGCTACACATCTCGGGAGTCGCCGACGCGCTGCTTGCAGGGACCCAGATGGCGCACGATTACGCTGCCAGTCCACAGCCACGCCGGCGGGGCCCCCGCGGGCGGCACTACTACGGTGTTGCTGCCGAGCTTGTACTAACGTAGGAAGGGGAAGCGGCGCTTTGCAATGCTCCGGCCGACACGTCATCGCTGGATTACCGCACGGGCACTGGCTGGAGCCTCGCTTCACGGCCTAATCATCGACATCCCTGAATATCGCGGCCGACGGTCCGTCAGAAGCCATCCCACTTCCGACAGGCGCATTTGAACTCGCGGAACCAGAATAGTCTTCTTGCATATCAAAAACTGCGGACTGGACGAGGCCTTTAAGCTGTGATGTTATTTCCAGTTCGCGATTAGGCGCGAAACGCCGCGCAAAGTCGCGCACGTCCATCGACAGCTCTTCGAAATGAGAATCAGGGTCGGTGCTGCGCTCCCATTGCTCACGTGTTCTATCAACGTGTGCAGCCAAGTTGTTCAGGATTTTGTCCTCGATTGCATCGAAGATTTGAACCCGCTCATCTTCCGTGAACACGGTCATCAGTTCATCGTCCTCCAGTACGCTTGCATCGGCTCGTTCAAGGATTGCTTCCGCGAACGCTTGCGCGACCTCCTTACGCTTTTGCTCAGGAAGCAGTCCGAATTTCTGCATTCGAGCCATGAAGTCCGCTGACGGGTACTCAGATACGCGCCAGTGAAAGTAAATATCGCACTCAAGAAGTTCGGGACGGAGCTTGAGTAGAATGGCAGCAAAGTCAGCGTTCGCGCGCGTTGAAAGAAACGCTGTCAGCGACGACGCAGTACATGCAGTCATCCGTTCGGCTAGAAGTCCGTAAAACGTGGACGGGACAACGACAAACGAACCTTGCAGTTGAATTCCCGGACACACCACTTCGTTCACTAGCAAACTTGGCGCAGCTCCACGTAAGTAGAGTTCTACAAGTTCTGGATTGTCCGCGACATATCGGGCAAATGCCTCCGATATGGTCGGGTGCTTGAACTTCCAGTAGGGTCCAGTTTGGTCCTGTACATGAAGTGAGAGCGTCTCACCGAGGTCTATAACAGCTGTTCTAAGTGATGCGGAGGTGACACCAAACGCTTTCGTCGCCAATGCTACTTCAGGACAATCGAGGATAGGTGATGCGACCCGACCGCCGCTGATGAACAAAAGCGCGAGCGCGGCTTGGCTGTCCGCCGTAAGAGTTCGTATTGTCTCTTGGAGGAAGTCCGAGGGATTGACAAAGAAGTTCACCAACCCAGCTCTAGTTTTTGCCAGATGCGAAGTCAAAAGCTGGCTACCGAGACGTCTTGCGGATTCCGGCAAAAAAAAGTCGCTAGCAACCACGTCCGGCAAATATGGTTTAACCTGAGTTCTGAAGGATTGTGGCTGGTCCCCAAACTTAAGATGGTTGTACAGTATCTGAGCTTTTTCGTTTGATGTCAGCTTCTCGACCTGGATGGTGACGTTGCTTTTTGTTAGGAGTGGAAGCGCACCTGTCTTGAGGTCGCGGAGCGCAGCCTGCCAGATATAGGTCCGTGACGTGAACAGAAACTTGCTTCCGTTCTTGATGGCAGCTGCGATGTGCGGAAGCACTTGGTTCCATGTATCAGTTACGGCCTTCTGATATTGAGTGGAACCCCAAGCATCATCCACCCAGAAGAACTGTTTTTCGTGAGGGTTGATTCTCTCGCGCAATTCCATCGGCGATGTCGGCTTGACCGTAAGGCATCCCCAAATATCGGCCGCACCGACTGCCAGACTTGCGCCAATTGTCGACTTGCCTGCGGCTGGCTGCCCCAGCAATAAAACAAGCCCATGTTGGTTTATGGCGAGAACACTCTTCCGATGAGCATCTGTGACGACAAGCTTGCGAATGTCGTCTCCCATCGAACTCAGAATCATCTTTGCTTGCTCGTACGCGCGCTCATCAAGAATATTGCTCAAGTCGCCGACTCCATACAATCGAGGGACAAGCATTCGCAAGCGAGCAGACTCATCAATCTGGCTGACCACCCAATCAGCGCCCAAGATACGGCATCGCTTCGCTCCCGCTTCGATGAACGCCTTTTCGATTTGCGCACTCGCCACCCCGGAGACCGGATGGTTGGTCATCAACACGTAGTCTTCAACCAAGTTCTGCGCTGCCAAAGCAGGAATTTTCCCTAACTCGTCTGAGAGCTGTGACAAGGTCAGATTACTGTTTGGGAGCGACGTGAATTTGCATTGAATTGTGGACGACCCAGCACTGTTCCCGCTATGCATGGTACCCACAAAGGCTCCGTCCCGTCCGCCGTCATGAGATGGCAGAAATCGCTGAACCGGCCGTTGAAGGCATTCTTGTGCAACAGCGAGGCACAGGTCCTGGAATGCCTTCCACCCCAATGTGTGTAAACGATAGTCACTGCCCAAAGAGAACCTCACCGTAGTACATAAACCGAATTCGATGTTAGCTCATGAATCGAAATTTTGGCCAACCTCCCCCCAAATCGGAAAGACCCTCCACATCAACGCGCAAGCTCCAGCGCCTCATGCCGCGAACTTGTGCTCGTAATAAGGCCGGTCCTTGTCATCGAGGATGGCGTACATCGCGTCCAAGCTTGTTGCTTCCGGATTCAACCACGCCTCGATGTTCTCGGGCTTGATAGGGATGATGCACCGGTAGGAATACTTCATTTTGTTA